>NZ_JADQBH010000130.1 GCF_016278715.1 Marinilabilia sp.
TCTTTCACACCAACTTCAGCTGGATCAATAATTTCGTAATTCTCCCGGTTTTTCAGTACGCCATCCTGATGAATTCCTGACGAGTGTGCAAAAGCGTTACGTCCAACAATTGCTTTATTGGGCTGCACCGGCATACGCATTAATGTGGATACAAGACGGCTGCTTTTGATAATTTCTTTGCAGTTGATACCGGTTTCCAGATCCAAATCTTTATGGCTCTTGATGGCCATAGCCACTTCTTCGAGCGAAGTGTTTCCTGCCCGCTCTCCAATACCGTTAATGGTAACTTCAACCTGGCGGGCTCCGTTGAGGATTCCCGACATTGAGTTGGCAGTTGCCATTCCAAGGTCGTTGTGACAGTGCGTTGAAAGGATGGCCTTATCGACATTTGGGACGTTGTTTATTAAATAGGCAATTTTCTCACCATATTCGTGCGGAAGACAATACCCGGTTGTATCCGGAATGTTGACAACGGTAGCACCAGCTGCAATAACGGCTTCTACCACACGGGCAAGATATTCGTTGTCAGTACGACCAGCATCTTCGGCATAAAACTCAACGTCGTCGATGAAGTTCCGGGCATATTTAACTGCTTCAACCGCTCTTTTAATTATCTCTTCCGGGTTGGATTTCAGCTTGTAGTTGATGTGATAAAAAGAGGTTCCGATACCTGTATGGATCCGTCCTTTTTTGGCGAATTTCAAAGCATCGGCAGCCACTTCGATATCTTTTTTTACGGCACGTGTCAGTGCGCAGATGGTGGGATTGGTTACTGCTTTGGATATTTCGACAACGGAGTTAAAGTCTCCCGGACTGGAGACCGGAAAACCGGCTTCGATAATGTCCACGCCGAGTTTTTCCAGTTGTTTGGCCACTTCGATTTTCTCAATGGTATTCAACTGGCAACCCGGGACTTGTTCGCCATCCCGCAATGTGGTGTCGAAAATATAGACTTTATTGCTCATGGTTAAAAATTTTTTTCAGTCCGGTGATTTTTCCGGTTAAAGAATGGTTTCGGAAATGGATTTCTCCAATTTCCGAAACCATAATGGTTAAAAATGATTTGGCAACAAACGGTGAATAATGTAGGGATGGGGTAAAGGGGCATTATTCACTGAGTTGGTGCACTATTTTTTTTGATTCTCGGGACGAAGCTGGCGTACAGCTGCTCCGGCATTCCACATCTCAGACTCACGCAATTCTTTGAGTTCTTCTTCGAGTTTTACGCGGTAGTCACTTTGACTGTTGGCATCGATGGAACGCTGTGCTTCATTACCTTTGGCTACTTCGCTGTAAAGCTCTTTAAATACAGGCATGGAAGCGTCACGGAATTTTTTCCACCAATCGAGGGCACCCCGCTGAGCGGTTGTAGAACAGTTGGCATACATCCAGTCCATTCCGTTTTCAGCAACTAGTGGCATCAGACTCTGAGTCAGCTCTTCAACGGTTTCGTTGAAAGCTTCAGAAGGAGAGTGTCCGTTGGAACGCAATACTTCGTATTGAGCTGCGAAAATTCCCTGGATTGCACCCATCAGAGTTCCACGCTCACCGGTAAGGTCACTGAATACTTCTTTCTTGAAAGTAGTTTCGAAAAGGTATCCACTACCCACACCGATACCCAGTGCAACGACACGGTCGAATGCTTTGCCGGTAGCGTCCTGGAAGATGGCGTAGCTGGAATTCAGTCCGCGTCCTTCGAGGAACATACGACGAAGGCTGGTTCCTGAACCTTTTGGCGCAACGAGAATTACGTCAACGTCTTTGGGAGGAATAATGCCTGTACGTTCCTTGTAAGTAACGCCAAAACCATGAGAGAAATACAAAGCCTTACCCGGCTTCAGGTATTTTTCTACAGTCGGCCATACAGCAATTTGTCCGGCATCGGAAAGAAGATACTGAATAATGGTTCCTTTTTCCAGTGCTTCTTCGATAGGGAAGAGGGTCTTTCCAGGTTCCCAGCCATCAGCAACGGCTTTGTCCCACGTTTTGGATTCTTTACGCTGCCCAATAATAACGTTGAAGCCGTTATCCTTAAGGTTGAGTGCCTGTCCGGGACCCTGAACACCATAACCGATAATGGCAATGGTTTCGTCTTTCAATACTTCCTGTGCTTTTGCCAATGGGAACTCCTCGCGGGTTACCACATTTTCTTCTGTTCCTCCAAAGTTGATTTTTGCCATGATTAATCTGTTGTTAACTGTTTTAGTTTAATTGAGTTTGATCTGTTTCTAATTTCTTAAGATAGTTTTCAAGAAGTTCTTTTTTGGTCTTGGTGATTGCGATTCGTCCGGATCTTACAAACTGGGAGACTCCGTAAGGGTCGAGCTTTTCAAACAACTCCTGGGTTTCTTCCTTGTGTCCGGTTTTTTCAATGACCGTATATTCCGGGGTGATTTCCAGAATGCGCGCGCCATATTGACGAACCAGTTTTTCTATCTCGTTACCCCCCAGCAATGAACTGGTTGATACCTTGTAAAGAGCTATTTCCTGATGGATGATTTCATCCGCTCTGAAAACGAATACTTTTAATACGTCAATACGTTTTTCAATCTGCTTGGCCAGTTTTTCAATGTTATCGGCCGTGGCATCAACCACAACGGTGAATTTATGTATGCCGCTTATGGCCGATTCGGAAGTGGTCAGACTCTCGATATTGATGTGTCTGCGTGTAAATACGGTGGTAATCTGGTTGAGCAGACCCACATGGTTTTCCGAATATATGGAGAGTGTAAACTCTTCTTTATCTGGTGTTTTCATGTTACTAATTTTTAATATTGGTTTTTTCCTCAAACAAAAAGGGAACTTCTGATGATTCTGTACAGGGTTCCCTTGATGTTTATTCCAGGCGGATATCAGATACTGATGCTCCTGAAGGAACCATCGGGAATACATTACCTTCTTTTTCTACCAATACTTCCATCAGGAAGGGGCCTTCGGATTCCACCATTTGTTTGATGGCGTCGTTCAGCGTCTCACGTTCTGTTACTTTAACAGAAGGAACATGATATCCTTTGGCGATGGTCTGGAAATCAGGGTTAATTAACTCTGTGGAGGCATACCTTCTGTCGAAAAAGAGTTCCTGCCACTGACGTACCATTCCGAGGAAATTGTTGTTGAGCAATACAATTTTCACAGGGATCTTAGTTTGAAAAATGGTACCCAACTCCTGGATAGTCATCTGAAAACCTCCATCTCCAACGAAAACACATACCGGGCGTTCGGGAGCACCCAACTTGGCACCCATTGCTGCCGGAACACCAAAGCCCATAGTTCCCAGTCCTCCTGAAGTAACCACACTTCTGGTTTGCTTGAATCGGAAGTACCGGGCGCTCATCATCTGGTGTTGCCCCACATCGGTCACCATCACGGCATCGTCGTTAAAGGCTGATGAAACTTTGGAAATGACTTCTCCCATTCTCAGTCCTTTATCGTCAGGAGCAATTTCTTTATCGATGATGCGATTGTACTCAATTCTGAAACAGGCTTCAAACTCAGCCAGCCAGTCTTTATGTTCGTTTTTTGTGATTTTCCCGGTAATCAGGGGCAATGTTTTTTTAACATTTCCCAGAACAGGAACATCCGCATGTACATTTTTGTTGATCTCTGCCGGATCAATTTCCATGTGAATTACTTTGGCGTTGGTGGCATATCTTGTGAGGTCACCTGTTACACGATCGTCAAAGCGCATGCCGATGGCAATGATCAGGTCTGCTTCATTGGTCTTAATATTGGGACCATAGTTTCCGTGCATTCCCAGCATACCCACATTCTGGGGGTGACTGGACGGAATAGCCGAAAGGCCTAACAATGTCCACGCAGCCGGAATACCTGATTTTTCAAGAAAATCCAGCAATTCTTTTTCTGCATTTCCCAAAACAATACCCTGCCCAATCAATGCCAGTGGTTTTTTTGACAGATTGATGAGTTTGGCTGCCTCTTCGATCTGATGAAAGTCGATGGGGCTCTCCGGGGTGTAGCTTCTGATGGATTTAACCGGTCTGTATTGAAAATCCAGCTCGTTGATTTGGGCGTCTTTGGTGATGTCAACGACCACAGGACCTGGTCGTCCCGAACGGGCAATGTAGAATGCCCTTGCCAGTGCTGCAGGGATGTCCTCGGCTTTACGAACCTGGTAATTCCATTTGGTTACCGGTTGTGTTACCCCAACGACATCGGTTTCCTGAAAGGCATCGGTTCCCAGCAAAGAAGATGTTACCTGTCCCGTGATTACCACCAAAGGGGTTGAATCCATCATGGCATCCGCCAGTCCTGTAACGGTATTGGTGGCTCCAGGGCCAGACGTGGCGAAGCAAACTCCTACCTTTCCTGTTACCCTCGCATATCCCTGAGCAGCGTGTACGGCCCCTTGCTCATGGCGTGTCAGCACATGATGCATCTGGTCATGATAATTATATAGCGCATCATAAATGGGCATAATTGCTCCACCGGGATATCCGAATATAATCGATGTCCCTTCCTTGAGCAAAGACTGCATCACAGCTTCAGATCCGCTCATCCTCCTTGTCTCGTTGGTTTTTTCTTTCATTAGTAATTGAGATTGTGGTTCCATGACAATAATGGTTGCGTTTGAGAAAATTAAATTAAAAAAACCTGCTCTCCATATTTTTGTCGGGGTTACAAGATTAGGTCAACTTCGGTCCTATGTCAATAGTATACTACTGCTTTTCGGGTCGTGTAGGACTATCCTGTCCCGTTAAATCATTCTTACTGCTCCTTTGTCTGCCGATGATACCATCGACGCATAGGCTTTGAGTGCTTTTGAAACCTGGCGTTCTCTGGGTGCCGGTTTGAATGCCTGATCTCCTTTTGCCAGCTCTTTTTGTCTGCGTTTTTCCATTTCCTGATCAGATATCTCCACGTTGATTTTTCTTTCCGGGATATCAATGACGATTTTGTCACCTGTTTCCACCAGGCCAATTTCACCACCCGCTGCTGCTTCGGGAGAGACATGTCCGATGGATAATCCTGATGTACCTCCGGAGAAACGACCATCGGTGATTAAAGCACATTCTTTGCCCAGATGTCTTGATTTGATATAAGAAGTGGGGTAGAGCATTTCCTGCATTCCCGGACCGCCTTTAGGTCCTTCATATTTGATGATGACTACATCTCCTGCTTTAACGTCTCCTTTAAGGATGGCATCACAGGCACTGTCTTGCGATTCGTAAACCTTGGCTGTTCCCTCAAAATGGAGGATAGAGTCATCTACTCCCGCGGTTTTAACAATGCACCCTTTGGAAGCAATGTTTCCAAATAAAACAGCCAGTCCGCCATCTTGAGAATAAGCGTGTTCTACGTTTCGGATGCACCCTTTTTCCCGGTCGAGGTCGAAATCTTCGTAAACAGCATTTTGGGAGCCCAACACCAGATTTCGGAATCCTCCCGGAGCACTTTTATATTTTTCTTTGGCTTTTTCGATGACTTCCCGACTTAGAAGATCGTGGTCTTTTATTGCCTCGGCGAGGGATGGATAATCAATTCTGCTAACCGATGTGTCCAAAAGATTGTGTCGGGCCAGTTCGGATAAAATTCCCAGTATCCCTCCTGCACGGTTCACATCCTGAATGTGGTAATGACTGTTGGGTGCGACCTTGGACAGTACAGGGGTGTGCCTGGACAGCTGGTCGATGTCCTGCATGGTAAAATCCACTCCTGCCTCGTTGGCAATGGCCAACAGGTGAAGAACTGTATTTGTTGAGCCTCCCATGGCAATATCCAGGGTCATGGCATTCATAAATGCCGGCTTGGTAGCAATTGACCTGGGAAGAACTGTATCGTCGCCATCGCGATAATGCCGATAGGCCAGATTTACTATTTCATGGGCAGCCTCTTCAAATAATTTCTTGCGATTGGCATGTGTTGCTACAATGGTCCCGTTGCCGGGTAAGGCTAGGCCCAGGGCTTCGTTCAGGCAGTTCATTGAGTTGGCGGTAAACATTCCGCTACAGGAACCGCAGGTGGGACAGGCATTTTGCTCAACTGCCAGCACATCACTGTCCGAAACATTGTCGTCGGCGGCCATCACCATGGCATCAATTAGGTCAAGTGCTGTTCCGTTGTTGTTACCTGCTTCCATCGGGCCACCGGAAACAAATATGGTGGGAATGTTCAGGCGCATGGATGCGATAAGCATACCGGGGGTTATTTTGTCGCAGTTGCTGATGCAAATCATGGCATCGGCGCGGTGTGCATTGATCATATACTCCACACTATCAGCGATGAGGTCGCGCGACGGCAGTGAGTAAAGCATTCCGTCATGGCCCATGGCAATACCGTCGTCAACAGCAATGGTGTTGAATTCGGCTGCGAAGCAACCTTGTTTTTCCACAATTTGTTTTATCTCCTGGCCAATGTGATGCAAATGAACATGCCCCGGAACAAATTGGGTGAAAGAGTTGACAATCGCCACAAGGGGTTTGCCCATCTGCTCGTCCTTCATTCCGTTGGCTCTCCAAAGGCTTCTGGCTCCGGCCATGCGTCGGCCCTGTGTGGTGGTATTGCTTCTTAATGGTCGCTTCATAATAAAATGTAATCTTACGTATCCTGTATAAAATATAAAAACCCCTCTCACGCAGAAGTGAGAGGGGTTTAAAATTCGGTTGCTATATTTAGCTATACACCATTCTCACTTCTGCCTGGTTGTCCCACGAGAATAATAATGTTGACGAGAATGAGTGATAGAAAAAGGTTCATATTTAAAGTTCAAATTCATTTGTTCTTTGCAAATGTATATATTTTGAGAATACCATCAAGCATTTTGTAATAAAAAAATGAATTTTTCTTGCAATTTAGTGAGAAATCACCCCTGAAGACTGATGAAATCATAGTTTACTGCGATGAAAAATTTGAACTTTTTTTGTTTTCTGCTTTTTGTGGTTCATCTGTTGCGATGTAAGTGGTTGTCTGTATTGTGTGTTAAGTGTTGTTCTTAGTTATGAAAGTATTGAACATGAGGTAAACCCCTGTTTGCTGATTATGATCAATAAATAGTTATTCTGTGGCTATCGATAAATATTCATTTTTTGGTGTTTTCTTTTTCTTGGTCAATTATTAAGACAAACAAGTCCGACTTGGAAAAGTTTAGGGAAAGTCTATTTCTTTTTGTACTCTTCCCACAGAATCAATATTTTGTTTTGAAGCGTAAGAAGGTTATCCGTGTGGGAGGGCTTTAAATGCTGGTTGCAGAAGATGATGAAACTATCCAATTTATTATCTTCAATTTCAACCCAGTCTCTGAGCATTCCGGAAGATATTACTTCTTCCCATAAAGATAATTCTTGTTGATGCGCTATTATTTTTTGTCGTTTTCTTTGGTTTTTAGCCTCTTTGCTAAATACAGATTGTGCGAGGGTCAATGGACTCATTACCATCCCAATATTAGGCGTCGGTATTGATTTGTCCGGTTCTGCATCGGGATCCACATTTGCACCGAAGTTCCCTGGCAGATTGAGGTTTATTTTCCGCTCTTCGGCTCTGACGATTACTTCATTTAACAGATAACTTGCTGGGAGTAGAAAGATACTGTCTGTTTTAGAGCTATTTAGAAAGTCCACGGCTTTCATGGTCTTCGGTTCGAAGCCCATGGATACGATCCGGATAGAGTCGTTTTCGGGAAGAGAAATACGAAATACGCCATCCGCATTGGATGTATAGGATAAATGGGAATTAAAACTGACCATTTGAACATATCCCAAAGGTTTCCTGTCTTCTTTATTATAAATGGTACCTGTGGCAATGATGTTTTTTTGTGCCTGAACCTTCGCCAGGCAAAGGAAAATCAAAACAGAAAATCCGGAAAACATCAGAAATCTTTTTTTCATATATTTAGGATAGGTTGTTGGGAGATATTTTCAAAAAATGTGCCAGTTGATGTTATCTAAGAATAATTAGATGAAACAAGATGAAAACTAACAAAAATCTGCAAAAACAAATCAAAATGTTATTAAACAATGGTTAAAAACATTAATTTGAAATGCTCGCTAACAATTTGTATATTTGTGTTTTGAAATAATATAAATCAAAATTATACAGTATGAGTAAGATTCAAGTAGCAGTAGTTAGTTATGGAAATATTGGAAAGTTTGCAGTAGAGGCAGTAAATGCAGCACCTGATATGGAATTGGCAGGCGTTGTTCGTCGTTCCACTGAGAACAACCCTTCTGAATTGGCTGATGTTAAGGTGGTTACTGACATTTCAGAATTGGGAAAAGTTGATGTTGCTATTCTCTGTTCTCCTACCAGAAGTATTCCCGAAACGGCAAAAGCTATTATGGAAAAAGGTATTTGTACCGTTGATAGTTTTGATATTCATGGCGATGAGATGTTAAAGCTGCGTAGGTTGCTTGATGAAACCGGAAAGAAGCATAACTCTCAGGCTATTATTTCTGCAGGATGGGATCCGGGAAGTGATTCTGTGGTTAGAACACTTATGAAAGCAATGGCTCCTAAAGGACTTACTTATACTAATTTTGGTCCGGGTATGAGTATGGGCCATTCGGTTGCAGCTAAAGGCAAAGATGGTGTTAAAGATGCTCTTTCAATGACCATACCGTTAGGAACCAGTATTCACAGAAGGATGGTTTATGTTGAACTGGAAGAAGGAGCAAATATTGATAAAGTAACTAAGGATATTAAAACCGATAGTTACTTTAGTAACGATGAAACTCATGTAATTGCTGTTTCCAGTGTGGATGAGCTTAAAGATATGGGCCATGGTGTATTGATGGAACATAAAGGGGTATCCGGAGAAACTCAGAATCAGTTGTTCGAGTTTAAAATGAAGATTAACAATCCTGCTCTGACCTCACAGATTCTTGTGTCATGTGCCAGGGCTGTTTTGAAGCAGGCTCCCGGTTCTTATACCATGCCTGAGATTGCTCCACTTGATTATCTGACAGGTGACAAAGAGGATTTGCTGAAGAGATTGGTCTGATTGCCGAAGCAAATTCGTTTATATAAATAATTAAAGAGACAACTGTCTGGATTTTTTTTCAGACAGTTGTTTGTCTTCCACCCTCTCCTTTGGATTGTATCGAAATATGCTGATTTGTTAAACTTGTTTTTTGATCTTTAACTTCTTAGAAAATTCATTTGAATAGCGTGCTGTTCGCAATGTTTTTCAGGTCGTTAAAAATATAACAACTTAGATTAAAAGACTGACACTATTTCGTTACAAACCTATAGTTATAGAAGTCAAAGCCTCCAACGTAAAACTGTAATCACTTCAATTCAACCATCTGTTGAAATTGGGAAGATTGTACCCCTTTCCCGGCGGGTTGAGTTGCTGTATGTAACAATCTTTTTACTCTTTATTTTTTTGGGGGTGAGATACAGGGAAAATTAATGTAATAGAAAATTCAATAAAAATTTTGAATCTATGATCGAGACTATTAAAGAAATTGTAGAGAAAGCATGGAGTGATCGTGCATTGCTGGACCATAAAAAAACACAGGACGCAATCCGTGAAGTAATAGCTCTTTTGGATGCTGGCGAACTTCGGGTGGCACAACCAGATGGGGACGACTGGATCGTTAACGACTGGATTAAAAAGGCAGTTATTTTGTATTTCCCCATGCAGGAGATGGAAACCATTGAACTGGGGCCTTTTGAGTTCCATGATAAAATGGCTCTGAAGCGCAATTATAAAGAATTGGGTGTGCGGGTTGTTCCTCATGCCGTAGCCCGCTATGGTGCTTTCATCGGCCGTGGTGCTGTTATGATGCCTTCGTATCTGAATATTGGTGCTTATGTGGACTCCGGAACAATGGTTGATACCTGGGCTACAGTTGGAAGTTGTGCTCAGATTGGCAAGAATGTTCATTTAAGTGGTGGTGTTGGTATTGGTGGTGTTCTGGAGCCCATTCAGGCTGCTCCGGTAATTATTGAAGACAATGCCTTTATTGGTTCCAGATGCATTGTTGTTGAAGGTTGCAGAGTTGGGAAAGAGGCTGTGTTGGGTGCCAATGTGGTTCTCACCGGCTCCACTAAAATTATCGACGTGAGTGGACCTGAGCCAAAAGAATACAAAGGTTATGTTCCCCCGAGGTCGGTTGTTATTCCTGGAAGTTATACCAAGAAGTTTCCTGCTGGAGAGTTTCAGGTTCCTGCTGCACTCATAATAGGACAACGCAAGGAATCAACCGATAAAAAAACATCCTTGAACTCAGCATTACGTGATTTTGGTGTTGCGGTCTGATTTTTAAAGCAGACGCTTAAGTTGAATGAAAGAATGAGGTCGGGCCTGTTTGGTACCGGCCTTTTTTTGTAGGTCAGTGGTGCAATAGACCGTTAGATTTTTAAATATAAACAGCCGATTCAGAGGGATTCGCAAAAGGTTAACGAACTATTGTTTTGACAATAGTTTGTTAAAAAAGTGTAAACGCAGAGATATGATAACGCAAAGGTGCTGTTATCAAAGTGAAAACTGCCAAACCGCAATTTTAATGACTTTCTTATTTTTAATAATGCAATAATAAATCGAAACATGCAAAGGGAGAGACTTTAATAGGTGGCAGATGAAGGGCGCAGAAGAATAAGAAGCTTAAAAAAACTTTTATATTTGTGGTAAACAGAAGAAGGAATTTATGAATTATCAGGAAGATCTAAAAAAAGCGGTAGAAGTACTTCAAAATGGAGGATTGATTCTTTATCCTACCGATACCATTTGGGGAATTGGTTGCGATGCCACCAATGCTGAAGCTGTGAAAAAAGTGTATGCATTGAAGAAACGAGAGGACAGCAAAAGCATGCTGGTGTTAGTGGAAAATGAAGTCCGCCTGAATTCCTATGTTCGGGAGGTTCCTGAAATGGCTTTTGACCTGATTGAGTTGTCAGATAAACCGTTGACGATAATTTATCCACAGGGGAAAAATCTGGCAGGAAATCTTCTTGCTGAAGATGGCAGCATTGGTATTCGTGTTACGAAAGAGGCTTTTTCCCAAGCACTGTGTCAAAAATTTCGTAAGCCCGTTGTTTCAACCTCTGCCAATGTTAGCGGAGATTCTTCGCCTCAGGACTTTTCAGCTATTAGAGAGGAGATCTTGAATGGTGTGGATTACGTGGTAAAGTACCGACAGGATGAATTGTCCAACCCGGCGCCGTCAGGAATTATTAAACTGAATGTGGACGGGCAGGTTCAAGTGATAAGGGAGTAATTTATAAGTAATTGGTGATGTTTTTTTCACTACACACAAATAAGATAATGTTGTATAAAGAGGTTGAATCAGTGAAAACAAACATAAAGAAAGAAGATTTTAAACACAGGGTGCCGGTTCAAATGCGATTCAGTGATGTGGATGGTTTTGGACATGTAAATAACGGCGTCTATAACGACTATTATGACATTGGCCGCATGTACTATATGCGTGATGTGTTGGGGTGGCTCCCCGGCGATTCGGGGCGTGATTACCAGCTGGTGGTGGTGAATACCAAAACTGATTTTATTGGACAGATTCTTTTAGGCCAGTCCATTGAGGTGTTTACCCGGGTTGTGTCATTAGGCAACAAAAGCCTGAAAATGGTTCAATGGATCGTGGAAAATGGGTCTGAAGAGCCCTTGTCTGTTTGCGAATCGGTAATGGCCGGATTTCAGCGAAGTACGGGCACCTCTTTTGTGTTGCCGGATGAGTGGCGCAAAGCGATTGATGGTTTTGAGAAATAATTAAATGGTATTGTTTGGTGCCTTTCGGTATAACAGAGATGCGAAATGTGATGAGAAATTTGATTAGCGTTTTTTTTGCATTTGTATTGATTGCCACAAATGCGTGTAAACCAATCCAATCAGATTTAGATGATATTCAGATTGCATTTCTGGCCGATTCGCATTTGAATGATATTTATGTCGCATTTGAAGACTGTGATTATAAAGGTGTCTTTAACCCTGCGAACGAGAAGTATGTAAATATTCGTACAATGGCATCGCAGCTTCATTCTACGCGTATTTTTAATGAGAAC
The DNA here is from genome assembly GCF_016278715.1 of Marinilabilia sp. Classification (GTDB taxonomy): domain Bacteria; phylum Bacteroidota; class Bacteroidia; order Bacteroidales; family Marinilabiliaceae; genus Marinilabilia. The sequence goes on from NZ_JADQBH010000130.1 coordinate 11,974, forward strand.
TATTTTGCGTTAAGAGCAGCGTTGGATGATATTCTGAAAAGGGGTATTGAATTCGTTGTGCTTCCAGGTGATTTTAGTGATGATGGACAACCATATAATGTTAAAAAGATACGAGAAATACTCCGATCTTATACTTCCAAATATGGAATTCAATTTTTTATTATAACAGGCAATCATGATCCTGTTGGTCCATTTACAATGGATTCCGGGAAACCCGATTTTTTGGGTAAGGATGGCAGGCCTCAAGCCATTATGAGTAAAGAAGGATTTTACAATTCTCAATTACCGCATGATCATCCTGTAGTTGTGACGAAGGATGTTTCTAAGCTGGGTTATGAACAGATTGTAAATATTTTGAACGACTATGGTTTCTTTCCTCAGAAAGATTATAAATATTGGGAAACGCCATTTTCTTCCTATAATTACGAAGATTATAAATTTAACCAGGCTGTTTTTCAATCATCCATTTCACAAAGGTCTTATTTGGTGGATAGTTTAGGTAGGAGGTTGCCTGATGTTAGTTATTTGGTTGAGCCAGTGGATGGTTTGTGGTTGTTGGCCCTTGACGGGAATGTGTTTTTACCTTCAGAAAAAGAGGATAATAATTTTAAGAGAGCTTCGGTTAAAGAGGGAGGGGAATATTCTAATGTTATTAGATATAAACCCTATCTGATAGACTGGGTCACAAAAGTTGTTAAAGAATCTGAGCGGTTGAATAAGACTTTAATTGTATTTAGTCATTATCCAATGATTGATTTTTATGATGGAGCTGTCGAAGAATTGAAATCATTGTTTGGAACGGGGAAGATGCAATTACACAGAGTGCCAGACAAGAACATTGCGGATCAATTTGCAAAAGCTGGCGTTAAAATTCATTTTGGGGGTCATCTGCATCTTAATGATACCGGGATAAAGCACTATGAGGATGGATCTTTTTTGGTGAATATCCAGGTTCCTTCACTTGCCGGATATCCTGCTGCATACAAAATATTAACAATCAAAAACCCAGGTGAAATGATTATTGAAACAGTAAAGCTGGATTCAGTTTCTGGGTTTAATAATTTATTCCCCCTGTATGAGAAGGAGTACGCCTATTTGCAAGAATCCGGGGCAGAGGATATTTGGAATAAAGATATATTAAGCTCAAAGAATTATGGGGATTTCCTGAATTGGCACTTAAAGGAATTGGTTCGATTACGATTTCTCAAGAGAGATTGGCCTGAAGGTTTTAGGAATTTTATGCTTAATGCAGATGGAGTTGCGTTACAGAAATATGCCGGGGTCGATAAAATTGATACAACTGTCAGCTTTAAGTGGGCCGGGTTTGATATGATTTTTGATTTTTACAGGGTTTTAAATGCAGATCATTTAGCTTTAAACGACATAGGTTCTCAGCGAATCGCCCAATATAAATCCATTATTAATGCAGAATTAACAAAATCTTGTGCTCATAAACCGGATGTGGATTCTTTGAGCGTTGATTTTCATTTGTTTGTGCGGGTTTTTAACGATCTGCTTCATGGCGAACCCTCTGATTTTTTTAAAATCGAACTGGAGAAAGGGATAATTGTTGACATTAATCCTGAATAAATCTTTCATCTTGAGCCATTATATAACTGCGATTGGTTGCCTGTTGGTGAGTACTCCTCTTCTCGTTATTCATTTTTTCCCATTTAGAGTTCTTTGTGGGTAACTTAGTACGTCCATTTTTTTCTGGAAAGAAAATGTTTGTTATGAAATGTTTTTTTGACCAGTTATGTGAATGTATGTTAAAGGGATCTCTTTGTCCCTTTTTTTCATTTTCCTTTTGTACAAATCATTCAAGAATCTGAACTGTCCGGTCATTATTCTATAATTTATTGGAGGTTGGATGAAATGTCTATCATTTTGAATGAATAATCCTGGTGAAGATATATTACAAAATGTAAAATTGTGCATTCAAATCTAAATAAAATTTCATGAAAAAAATCACTTTAAAATTAGTAATGATAGCCCTTATATTAGGTTATTCATTGAACATTTGGGGGCAGGATATTAATTTATCCGGTACAGTAGTAGATGCTCATGGGATTTCAATTCCCGGTGTATCTGTTGTTGAAAAAGGAACCTCAAATGGAACCATTACGGATGTTGATGGAAAGTTTTCCTTAAGCGTACCTTCAGAGGCGCAGGTGTTGGTTTTTTCTTTTATTGGTTTTGAAACACAAGAAGTTTCAATTGATGCGAACACCACCCAGCTCAATGTAGAATTAACTGAGAGTGTTGTCTTTCTTGATGAGGTTGTAGCTGTTGGGTATGGAAAAATGACACGAAAGGATGTTACCAGTTCAATCACAACTGTTAAGTCTGAGGATTTAAACGTTGGGGCGTATAGCGATCCTTCTCAGTTGTTGCAGGGGAAAGTTCCAGGATTAACTATTACTCAAACTTCCGACCCTAACGGTAGTTCATCCATTACTTTACGCGGAGCTTCCACTTTACGAACAGGTGAAGCACAAGAACCCTACTACGTAATTGATGGAATTCCGGGAATGTCACTTTCGCTGGTTGCGCCTGAGGATATTGAAAGCATCGATGTGCTTCGTGATGCTTCTGCTACTGCAATTTATGGGTCAAAAGCAGCCAATGGAGTTATCATAGTTACAACAAAAAGAGGGAGTAAAAACGGTAAAACCAGTGTAAGTTACAGTAGTTATATTGCTGCCGACAATGTGTTGTCGAATTTGGATATGATGACGGCTAGTGAGCTTCGTGCCTATGCGTCAGCCAATGAAATCACTCTTCCAAATGATGAAGGGGCTGACACAGACTGGCAGAAAGAAGTTCAACGTACTGGATTTAGTCAGAACCATAATTTTTCTATGAATGGTGGTGACGAGGAGACCAGTTACAGTGCAAGTGTTAATTATATGGAAAAAGAAGGGATAATCAAGGGGACTGAGATGGATCGTATCATTGCACGTTCTTTCTTAGAAACCACAACCCTGAACGACCGTTTAACATTGTCATTTAGCCTTAATGGAAGCATTACGAACAATCATAATGTACCAATTGGGACTCAGGGAACCAGTGTACTTGATGCAATGAATTATTATTCTCCATTGGTTCCTGTTAGGAATGAAGATGGCAGTTGGTACGAGGGTTCTGGTATATCACAGAATTACAATCCGATGTCTATGATCAGGGAAGATGAGTACAATACAGAGAGCAAAAGGTTGCAGGGTGTCACTAAAGCTTCTGTAAAGCTTTTTGATGGATTACTCTATAATTTAAGTCTTTCGCATCAGAACGAGCAAAATATTTATAGCAATTATAACACCTCTGATTCTCAGATTTATTCATCTGAAAATGGTTTGGCTAGTCGCACAGCGGTAGAAAACAAGAAAACTGTATTCGAGACTTATCTGAATTATGATAAAACTTTTAATGAAACACATAAGCTTGGAATAATGGCCGGTTATTCATGGGAACAAAATGATTATAACGATGGATTTGGGCTTACAGTTTACAATTTCTATAATGATGACCTGAAATACTATAACCTTGGGTATGCCAACAATATGGATATCTCTGGAATCAATAGTGGCTATACTCTTTCTACACTGCGTATGATTTCCTTTTATGGTCGTCTGAATTACAGTTACAATAGCAAATACTTGTTCCAGGCAACAATGCGTCGTGACGGTAGTTCTGCCTTTGGGGAAAACAATCGTTGGGCTACATTCCCCTCTGTTTCAGCTTCCTGGCGTATGGTTGAAGAAGATTTTATTAAGAATATGAATGTTTTTGATGATTTGAAATTCCGGGTAGGCTATGGTGTTAGTGGTAATTCATTAGGTTTTGACGCATTTACAGCAATCCAGACCTATGGCGCTTCAGGATGGTTTACTTATACGGATGCCAACGGAAATACTTCTGATTATCGTACTTTGGCTGCAACAAGCAATGCAAATCCCGATTTGAAGTGGGAACGTACCAGTATGTTCAACATTGGAATGGATTTCGGTTTCTTCAAAAACAGACTCACTGCGACTTTGGAATATTACGATAAAAGAACAAAGGATTTGATATACAGTTATGCAGTATCGACCAACCGCTATCCATATGGAAGTATGCTGGCTAATGTTGGCGAGATTAGCAACAAGGGTATTGAATTATCGTTGAATGTAATTCCTGTTGAAACAGAAAAATTCCGCTGGGAATCATCGTTTAATCTTTCTCATAATAAAAATGAGGTAATAAGTCTCTCTAATCAAACTTATTCGGTTGATTACATCAATGCCGCTAATCCAAATATTGGTGGTTACTCTACTGCCAATGTTCAGCGCATTATGGAAGGTGAAGCTATCGGAACTTTCTATATGTGGGAGTGGGCCGGATACAATGACAGTGGCGTTTCTCAATTTTATGTACATGATGCTGAAACCGGGGAACGAACAGGAGAATTTACGACCAGTCCTCAAGAAACAGATCGAACTAAAGTGGGGTGTGCACAGCCTAAGTTTACTTATGGTTGGAATAATACTTTTACCTATAAAAACTGGTCACTAACAGCTTTCTTACAGGGAGTAACGGGTAATGAAATTTTGAACTCAACCCGGGCTCAGTATAATTATGTTGCTTTGGTTGCAACAGGAAAGAATGTGTTAAGCGAAGTGGCTACCAATCAGAATTTTGCAGATGTAAATGCACAGGCTCCATCTGACAGATACCTTGAGAAAGGTGATTATTTGCGTTTGTCAACCTTGTCTTTGAACTATAACTTTGGAAAGATTGGAGAGTTCATTAAAGGGTTAAATGTTTATGCTACCGGCAATAACTTATTTACTATTTCCAAATATAAGGGACTTGATCCTGAAATATCGTTAGGTGGTCTGACTCCGGGTATCGACAGTCGTGAATATTTTTATCCACGAACCCGTACTTACATGCTCGGCCTTAAAATCAACTTCTAATACTTGAATTCTATGAAAAAATTGAATATTAAACTGTTTCTGTCAACTGCGATAATGGCTTTTGCTACTGGTAGTTGTACAGATTTAGATGTGGATGTAAATTCTCTTTATACGTCTTATCCGGATTCAGAAATTGCCATCGAAGCCAAAACGGCTGATGTTTATTATGCATTTCGTGGTATGTTAGGTCGTCGTTATAATGAGGCAATGACATTCTCTTCTGATGAGTGTATGGGCGTAAGTTTTGATGGAGATTATTATGACTCAGGGAACTATGCTCATCCAAGCCTGCATGATTTTATGCCTGATGATGCCTGCATGGGATATTGGTATGATCTGGCTAGTGGAATCACAAAGTGTAACCAAGTGCTTGTAGAATTTGGTGGAAAAGAAGAAGAAGTAATTGCACCAATTAGGGCTATTCGTGCTTTCTATCATTTTATTTTGATGGATAGCTATGGTGATGTGCCTATTTTAGATCATGTTCTGGAGGCAGATGAGGCTTTGGAACGTAGCTCCCGCGCTGATGTTGCTGAGTGGATTGAATCTGAATTATTGGCAGTTATTGACCATATGACCACTAATGTGGATGCATCAACTTATGGCAAACCTACGCGTTGGATGGTTGATGCTCTTCTTGCAAAGTTGTATATCAATTGGAATGTTTATACACAAGATGTTACCAGTTCAAGTTGGTCGGCTCTCGCAAATAATGAAAAATTGGATGACTGCGTGGCGGTATGTGATGACATTATTCAATCCGGAATCTTCAATATTAATGACGATTACCTTGAGAAGTTTTATCCAACCAATGGTTCACATATTAAAGATTTTATTTATGCGATGCCTTATACAGCAGCAAATCAAGATGGTTTGACCTATGGCCGCTTCCGTACCTGGCGTAAGGGAGATTCTGATGGAGATGGAGGTGCTGGTCTTTATGGAATTAAACTGGCTAAGTCATGTGCCGGTAATTTCGCTATGAATCCGGAATTTGCCGATTTATTTAGCTTAGAAGGAGATCGTAGGAACAATGCGATATTTAAAGATGCATTGTATCAATATGACCCTTCTACTTACCAGGTGACATCAACTCCATTTGAATATAAGGGAGAGCAGGTTGTTTTAACTAAGGATATTTCGCTGGCAGTAGTGGATGAAAATCTGAATGTAGGAGCAAATGTATCCGGATGGTCACAAGGCTATCGCTTTAATAAGTTCATTATGGATCCTAATGATTTTGGATTATACAGTCGTTGTCAGGACAATGATGTTCCGATCTTCCGTTATGCCGATATCCTGCTGACTAAGTGCGAGGCAATTCTTCGTGGTGCCACAGCCACAAATGGGGATACACCTATGGGGCTGTTTAATCAGATCCGCACCTATGTAAATGCACCCACTTTAGCGTCAAATCCCACACTGGACGAGCTGCTTGATGAACGGGGTCGTGAGTTCTTCGATGAAAACTGGCGCCGTAATGACCTGATTCGTTTTGGACACTTTGAGGATGACTGGGGGTTCAAACACACGGTCAATCCCAGTGCCAAAACCGATTATACTAAAAGGATATTCCCGGTTCCTACAGGTGTGCTAAATGAGAATACCAACTGGACTCAGAATGAAGGGTATTAACTTCAATCTACCAAATAAAAGGAGGAGGTTCCTCAAAACATCCTCCTTTTATTCTATTCGAATAAAAATTACTTTTTAATTGGCCTAATGGAGCTTATCATGTTTTTATATCATTTCCTTTTGTGATTTTAACGATATAAAAAACATGAACGTTTCATTCATCTATAGCGCTTTTGAGAGGTCGGGGATGCTTTGGCTTAATATAAATTAGCCTCTGAAAACTAAAATACATTGTTTCTGTGTGTGCGAAAGTATTGTCCTGTCTCTCATTGTTTTCAAAATCAATATTCATATCGCTGATGATTTTAAAGTATTTTTTCTTCCGGGTTATCGGGGCGCTGTTTTTTCTTTTTCTGGGGTTATCCTGTGAGATAAAGAAGGAGGTAAGAATCTCAGACAGCAAGTTTGCAAAAAAAGTATATCCTCTACTTGATACCAATCATTCGCGGTGGTTCTTTTTTTCTTCTGCTTCCCGACCTTTTGGGATGGTTAATTTAAGTCCAGATACAGAAATTGATGGAGCCTGGGGCAGCGGATACCGATATAATACGGATACTGTAAAAGGTTTTAGCCACATTCATGCCTGGCAATTGGCCGGACCATCCATTATGCCGATAAATCCTGATGTAATGGATAAGAAATCTGTATTTCACGATTTTTATTCCAGTTTTAATCACCAAACCGAACAGATATTCCCAGGTTATCATCAACTTTTGCTGGATAGATATCAAATCAAAGCGGAGCTTACTTCAACTAAACGGGTGGGTTTTCATCGCTATTCGTATGATGAAAATATTGCTTTGCTTTTTAACCTCAATGGACAATTGGGTCCAAGCTTCATGAATCATGGAGTTCTTTCTACATCGGAGGAACCAGATCTTGTAACAGGGCAGGTAACCAACCTGCCTACATTCCGCCGGCCAAAGCCCTGCACGGTTTTTTTTGCGGTGAAGTTTAATATCCCCGTTGAAGAGATTAAACAAGATTCTTCCACAGGTAATTATGTCGTTTATTTTGAAAATTCCAGGGCAAAACCTTTAATGGCGAAATTTGCTGTATCATATACCTCTGTGAAAAATGCTGAGATTAATTTGAAAGAGGAAATACCCGGATGGGACTTCGATCAGGTTGTTGAAGAATCGTTAAACGAGTGGGATCGTTGGTTGTCACGAATTGAAGTTGAAGGAGCTTCTGTTGAGCAACAGCGACGGTTTTATACCGACTTATGGCATGCTTTACAAGGACGCAGAATTATTAGTGATGTAAATGGAGCTTATCCTGATAATACCGGGAAGGAATTCAGAATAGGACAACTTCCGCTGAATGATGAAGGAAAGCCATTGTTTAATCATTATAATTCCGATTCGTTTTGGGGGGCTCAATGGACCCTTAATACTCTTTGGGGGTTGGTTTATCCTGAAATGATGGATGAATTTGTTCACTCATTGATGCAATACTATGATGATGGAGGAGTGATACCAAGGGGGCCTTCGGGAGGAAATTACACCTATGTGATGACCGGAGCCTCGTCAAGCCCTTTTATTATTAGTGCTGTTCAAAAAGGGATTGTGAAAGATGATTTTGACATTATTTATCAGGCACTCAGGAAAAATCAATTGCCTGGAGGTATTATGGATAAGGTCGGTTATGAGCATAATACCAGTATAGGAGGTGGGTTGTCGTACTATATGGAAAAAGGGTTCGTCCCTTATCCGTTGTCAGATATTATTTATGGGTCACATCAGGATGGTGCCAGCCAAACTTTGGAATATGCTTATCAGGATTGGGCATTAGCACAGATGGCTGGAAAAATGGATAAAACTGATGATGCCTTGTATTTTTTAAGTCGGAGTTGTAACTATAAAAATCTGTTTGATTCAATAAGTGGTTGGATACGGCCTAAGAACAAAGAAGAGGAATGGAAAGCAGATTTTGATCCGTATCAGATTGAGAATGGTTTTATAGAAACGAATGGTGCACAAAATACCTGGTTTGTTCCTCATGATATTAAGGGCCTGAGTCAGTTGATGGGGGGAGATGAGGCTGCTTCCACAAAATTAAACCAGGCTTTTTTAGAGGCTGAAAAACTTGGTTTTACTGCCGGGCCATCGCATGAAAGAGAGACGCATCCCGAATATAGCCGAATTCCGATTAACTATGGGAATCAGCCCTCTATTCAAACAGCCTTCATTTTTAATTATCTGGGGAAGCCATGGTTAACACAGTATTGGTCCCGCAGAGTTACTGAAGAGGTTTATGAGGGTCTTAGTCCTCAACGGGGTTACAATGGTGATGAAGATCAGGGTATGATGGGGTCATTATCTGTTTTAATGAAAATTGGGTTGTTTTCAATGAAGGGGGGATGTTCACTGGAACCTCAGATAGAGTTGGGTAGCCCTGTTTTTGATAAAATTACCATTAAACTCAATCCTCGTTATTATTCTGGGAAAGAACTAGTGATAGAGGCCCGAAACAACTCAGCTCAAAATAGATATATTCAATCGGCCCGCTGGAATGGAAAGGAACTTCACAATTGGTATATTCTGCACAATGATATCGTTAAAGGAGGAACGCTGATTTTGGAGATGGGCAAAGAGCCCAACGAGCAATGGGCTACTAAATAGAATTTATTTAACTTATCTGGTAATATGAAACGAAGTCTTAGAGTCATATTGATTTTGGCATTGATAACAGCATGCGCTTCACCAAAGAAACAGCCAGCCTGCGTTATCGGAAATCCTTTGATGGATGGATATTTTGCTGATCCTTGTATTGTGAAAGAGGGCGATACTTTTTATATCTATGCTACGATTGATCCCTGGGGAGGGGAGGAATTAGCGGTCTTTTCAACAACCGACTTTTCTCATTTTACGCGTCATCATCTAAGTTGGCCTACTAAACAGCAATGTACAAGTGCCAGTTCCAACAACTCGATGGTCTGGGCTCCATCGGTACGAAAAGCCCCCAATGGCAAGTATTATATGTATGTTTCTGTAGGGAGTGAAATTTGGGTTGGTATAAGTGATAGTCCATTAGGCCCCTGGGAAAATGGGAAAAGCGACAATACGCCATTGATTGCGGCAGGAGATTTTCCAAAAGTACATAACATTGATGCAGATTGTTTTATTGATGATGATGGTCAGGCTTATCTTTATTGGGGTTCCGGATTTCATTGGGTAAATGGTATTTGTATGGCTGTTAAGCTTTATCCGGATATGGTTTCTTTTAGCGGTGAGCCATTGGATGTTACACCTGATCATTATTTTGAAGCGCCAAACATGATTAAACGTTTTGGGAAGTACTACCTGATGTTTTCCGACGGTAAAGCTATTGATGCTACTTATAAAATCGGATACGCTGTGGGAGACAACCCACTTGGGCCATTTTATGATGGAGCGAGCAGTCCAATCTTAGAAACAACAGCAGATAGCATTACTGTTGGACCAGGGCATCATGCAGTGTTTTCCGAAAATGGACAAGACTATCTGTTGTATCATCGCATTTTTCCTCAGGAAGAGAAATATGTATTGCGTCAATTATGCATCGATAGCTTGAATTTTGATGAAAAGCATAACATCAGAAAGGTAAATCCACAAGGTGTTGTAGGGTTTTTGGAGTGATACGCGAGTTCTTGAGCTTAATCTTTATGTTCGTTAAAATGAATTGAAAATGAAAGTATTGTTAATGATAAAAAACAGATGTCTAAATAAATGGGGCTTATTGTTCATTTTTCTGGCCTTTTCAATATCATTAAAGGCACAGAACTATAAGTTTGTCGATCCTTTAATTGGCTCGGAGGGTTTAGGGAATGTTTTTATTGGGCCATCAGCACCTTATGGAATGATAAAACCCGGCCCCGACAATGATGTGAAAGCCAATAGTGGTTATTCGGCAGATGCCAATCGGGAGATTTATGGGTTTAGCCAGGTTCATGTTAGTGGCACCGGAGGAGGGCCAAAGTATGGAAATATATCTGTAATGCCATTTTTATCAGAAGATGGCTCCATTTCATTAGATCAAACTTCCCTCAGAAGCGAAGAACAAGTTGAACTCGGTTACTATAGTGTTAATCTTAACAGATGGAATATCCAAACACAAATTACCACATCTGACCGGGCCGCTTTCTATCATTTTTCATATCCGAAGGGCGTCAAGCGATTTGTAAAAATTGATTTAGGAAAGTTCCTGGGTGAACCGTCAATACCTAACCCAGAGGCCCGAGAATCGCAACAATTTGTTAGCTCTGAAATTGAGATTGTGTCCGATTATGAGGTTCGTGGCTATAGTAGGATTCGAGGTGGATGGAATAATGGGGGTGCTTATTCTGTTTACTTCTCTGCAGTTTTTGATCAGCCTATTACAGAGTTTTCAACATGGAAGGGAGAGCGTCTGTATCCTGATCAAAAAATTCAAATTGATACGGGAGAGAAAACCGGAGCTATACTTGCTTTTTCAGGAGCAACCAATGATATACAAATGAAAATAGGTATTTCATTTTTGAGTGAGTTGAAGGCCCGCGCTAATATCGATAGTGAAATAGCTCATTGGGATTTTAATCAGACGCATAATCAGGTACAAGAGAAATGGGAGTCGATCTTTAAGCGGCTGGAAGTAAATGAGGATGCTTCGGCAGAGCTTAAAACCATGTTATATACCGGATTGTACCACACAATGCTTATGCCAGTGGATCGAACCGGGGAAAATCCTCTTTGGGAAAATAATTCGCCATACTATGATGATTTCTATGCCATTTGGGATACCTACCGTTCATCTAGTCCTTTAATCACATTGTTAACGCCATCGCGTCAGGTTGCTATTATTAATAGCATGCTGAACATCTTTAAACGTGAGGGTTATATGCCCGACGCTCGTAGTGGTAACTATAATGGACGAACTCAGGGTGGTTCAAATGGAGAGGTAGTAATTGCGGATGCTTTTGTTAAAGGGTTGGATGGCATAAACTATAAACTGGCATTAGAGGCCATGCTAAAAGATGCTTCCATTCCTCCTGGAAATACTGAGGAGAAGGAAGGTCGAGGTGGTTTAACCGATTATAATCGGTTGGGGTATGTTTCCACTGATTTTGTCAGGGCCGGAAACCGGACTCTTGAATATGCCTATAACGATTACTGCCTGGCTATAGTTGCTAAAAACATAAAACGCAGAGGAGAATACTGGCGGTTTATTAAACAGGCTGATAACTGGCAAAATCTTTGGCGCGATATAGAAGATCATGGATCCAGAGGTTTTATTATGCCCAAAGACGCATATGGAAATTGGGTGGATAGCATTCAGTGTGATGCAAAATACGGAAGGACAAGCTATGTTCGCTACACCCCGGTTATGCAGGATTGGCCAATTTGTGTATGTTGGTGGTGCGGCTTTTTCTACGAAGCCAGTTCATGGGAATACTCTTTGTCGGTTCCTCACGATGTGGCTAAATTAGTGCAGTTGTCGGGCGGGAAATCCGCCTTTCAAAAAAGACTGGATACTTTGTTTGATAAAGGTTTGTATAATGTTGCCAATGAGCCATCCTTCCTTAGTCCGAATTTGTATCATTGGATTGGACGTCCGGATTTAAGCAATGAGCGAATTCACGCCATTATTGATCAAAATTACAATAGCAGTCCCAGTGGGATACCTGGAAATGATGATTCAGGTGCCATGTCTTCCTGGCTGGCATTTCATATGATTGGTTTATATCCCAATGCTGGTCAATCGTACTATTTAATTAATGCGCCTTATTTCGAGAAAATAACCATCCATCAAGAGAATGGTAAAGACTTTATAATTGAGGCCAGAGATTTTTCATCAACGAATAAACATATTCAATCGGTACAGCTAAATGGTGTTGATTATACCAGATCATGGATTGAGCACAGGGATATAGTTAATGGCGGAATTTTGGTTCTAAAGATGGGGGCAACACCGTCCCCAAAATGGGGGACAGAAATATTACCGCCTTCCTTTTCAGATAATGAGATGTAATTTTGAAGAATCGGAATTCATTAAAGAACTACATTAAATTTAAAAATGTATGCAGGTGAGAAAGTTAATGATGATGGTCTTCTTTTGGATATTATGTATCGCTATGGTTCAGTCGGCTGAAGCAAGGTCTTATAATATTCGTGACTTTGGTGCTATTCCGGATGGTACCACGTTAAATACCGAAGCCATACAGAAAGCAATAAACAAGGCTTATGTAAAAGGTGGAGGGAGGGTGATTTTTCCCTCCGGAAAATTCTTAACCGGGAGCATACAATTAAAAAGTAATGTCGAACTCTATTTAGAAGAAGGCGCTCTTTTATTGGGGAGCACAAGTCCGTTTGATTATTTTAAAGCAGAGGGAAACGAAAAGACACATCGTCCAAAGACTGATGACAATTCTGAGTTGGGACTTATCCTGGCCATTGAGGCGAAGCATGTTAAAATTTCGGGACAAGGAACCATTGATGGGCAGGGATTGGCTTTGGCCTTGAATGGGGATAGTCTTCATCATGCAGGGATATTGGTGGATAAAAATTATAATTACAGGAGGATGCGACCTGGCGAACTGGTTCGTCCCAAGTTATTCCGTTTCCTTCAATGTGAAAATATAGAGATTAAAAACTTAACCTTAACCAACAGTGCCAATTGGGGATTGTCATTTGAATTATGCAAGAATTTGGTTCTGGATAGTCTGACAATCATCAATCGCGCCTACTGGAATAACGATGGAATAGATATTACAGATTGTAAAAATGTAAAAATCACTCATTGTAATATTAATTCTGCAGATGATGGAATTTGTCTCAAATCATATCATCCTAATGCCTGTAGCGATAGTATTAATATTGCCAACTGTATCGTTAGAAGCAGCGCAAGTGCCATTAAGTTTGGAACCGGATCCTTTGGAGGGTTTAAAAATGTGACCATTGAAAATATTAAGGTGTTCGATACTTTTCGTTCTGCAATAGCCATAGAATCAGTTGATGGTGCGGTAATTGAAAATATTGTGGTGAAGAATATTGTCGCTAAAAATACCGGCAATGCCTTATTTATTCGTTTGGGGCATCGGGGAGGCCAAAAACCCGGGATGATCCGAAATATTCATATCTCGGATATGCAGGTTGAAGTTCCGTTTAACAGACCTGATATTGATTATGACTTACGCGGACCTGAGGTTGATTTTTTTCATAATCCATTTCCATCATCCATTGCAGGGATCCCGGATAATAAAGTTGAAAATATCACAATCGAAAACATAACAATTACTTATCCTGGCAGAGCCACAAAAGGAATGGCCTATATTCCGTTAAGTGACTTAGATCGGGTTCCGGAACAAATTAAGAAATACCCTGAGTTTTCAATGTTTGGAGAACTTCCCGCTTGGGGGTTATATGTTCGACACGCAAGTAATGTTGTGTTAAAGAACATTCATTTGAGACTTGAGGATAAGGACTATCGACCGGCATTTGTTTTTGATGATGTAACTAATTTGCGTATAGAATGCACCAAAATTGAGAATGCAGGTTCACAAGCTCAGTTTGTTTTAAAAGATGTAGTGAATCATAAGATTGAATTTCCGGCTGAAATCATATCAATCGGTAAATAGGAAACCACATGAGAGTTATTTTTCATCTATTACTGATTTGGGGCCTTGGCAGTGTCCTTGTTAGCTGTACGACTAATTCAAGTCCTCATCCTGAGAAATCATTCGCTGATGATTTGATTAAAAGGATAGTTCCGGAATATGCCGATCAATTTTCGGTAGAACATATACCTTCTGATTCTTCAGATTGGTTTGAAATAGAATCCGTTAATAATCAAATTGTTTTGAGAGGGAATAATGGTGTTTCCATTGCCTCGGCACTGTATTATTATTTAAGAGAATATGGTCATTGCCAGATCACCTGGAATGGAACGAATCTTAAATTACCTGAAAAACTTCCTGTTGTGGAAGGAAGAATCCGCAAAGATAGTCCTTATGAATATCGTTACTACCTGAATTACTGTACCTTTAATTATAGTATGAGTTGGTGGGACTGGGAGCGCTGGGAGAAAGAGATAGATTGGATGGCTTTGCACGGAATTAATATGCCCCTGGCCATCACCGGACAGGAATATATCTGGGATCAGGTCTATCGGTCTTATGGTTTTACCGATTCGGATTTAGATCCTTTTTTTAGTGGTCCTGCTTACTTTTCCTGGTTTTGGATGGGAAATCTGGATGGTTGGGGAGGACCTTTGCCTAAGCGTTGGAAAGAAAGTCATAAAGATTTACAGCTTAAAATACTTCAACGTGAGCGTGAATTAGGCATGAAACCTGTGTTGCCGGCATTTACAGGTCATGTGCCGGCCTCTTTTAAAAAGTATTTTCCGGATGCCAAATTAAAACGAACCAATTGGGGGAACGATTTTGAGGATACATACATCCTGGATGCCGGAGATGCTTTATTTGCCGAAATCGGCAAAAAATTTCTGGAAGTTCAGTCAGAGGTGTATGGAACCGATCATTTGTACTCTGCCGATACTTTTAATGAGAATGAACCGCCCACTGATGATCCGAAATATTTAGCAGAGCTTAGTGACAAAATATTTGAAGGCATGAAGTCTGCCGATTCGGATGCCATCTGGGTGATGCAGGGTTGGTTATTCTATAGTCACCGTGATTTTTGGAAAGCCCCTCAGATTAAAGGCTTGTTGAGTACCATACCTGATGACCGGATGATTATTCTTGATTTGGCAGCTGAAATAGAACCGGTATGGAAAAGGACTGAGGCTTTTTACGGCAAGCAATGGATCTGGAGTATGCTTCATAATTTCGGAGGTAATATCAGTATGTTCGGACGAATAGAAAATGTGGCCCATAATCCAGCAGAAGCCTTACATGATGAAAATTCCGGCCAGTTGAAGGGGGTAGGATTAACAATGGAAGCTATTGAGCAAAATCCTGTTTTATATGAATTAATGACCGACAATATCTGGCGGGATACGCCCATTGATCTTGATTCCTGGTTGAAAAAGTACATAAAAAACAGATATGGAAGAACGACCCCGGATCTGGAAAAGGCATGGCAAATACTGGTTCAAACGGTGTATAATGGTCAAGTCATCAGAGACGGGGCTGAGTCAATTATTGTAGCCCGACCAACATTTGAAGGTTATAGAAGATGGGCCCGTACTAAATTAAATTATGCACCGGAATTTCTGCTTCCAGCCTGGGATTTATTTGTAGGATCAATGGATGATGGCAATCAGTACGAAGGCTTTCTTTATGACCTTGTTGATCTTTCCCGCCAGGTTTTAGCCAATTATGCCTTGCCCGTGCAACAACAGATGTCCCTGGCCTTTAAAAATAAGGACAAGGAAAAATTTGAGCAGTATAGTCAGGAGTTGCTTGTACTCATTGAAGATTTGGATCGTTTATTGGCTACCCAAAAAGATTTTATGCTGGGTCCCTGGCTGGCACATGCCCGAGAATGTGGATTTACGGTCGAAGAAAAGGATTTATATGAGCAAAATGCCAGAGATTTAATAACATTATGGGGAAATGCTGATAACCGGTTGCACGAATACA
This sequence comes from Marinilabilia sp., assembly GCF_016278715.1. Lineage (GTDB taxonomy): Bacteria > Bacteroidota > Bacteroidia > Bacteroidales > Marinilabiliaceae > Marinilabilia. Next base: position 28,123 of record NZ_JADQBH010000130.1, read on the forward strand.
GTAACCGTCAATGGAGTGGTTTATTAAACGATTTTTATAAACCGCGTTGGGAGCAATTTATTTCTCAGGCTAAAACCGACTGGGATCATTTCGATCAAAAAGCCTTCGACAAAAACATTAAGCAGTGGGAATGGCAATGGGTTTTGTCAAAAAATGAATTCCCCGTTAATCCTCAGGGTAACTCATTTGAAATTGTTGTTGAACTGTACAAAAAATACAGGGATAAGATTGTACCATTAACCAATATTCAACCTCAAATAGATTATAATTATTAATATGGAAGGAAGTATTACCAAGAAGCAGGAACGTTTTCTTTCGTTGGATGTGTTTAGAGGACTGACAATAGCTTTAATGATTTTAGTAAATACACCCGGGACGGGAGCTGAAATATATGGATATTTAATCCATGCTCAATGGCTTGGATTTACTTTGGCCGATTTGGTTTTTCCTTCCTTTTTGTTTGCTGTAGGGAATTCATTGAGCTTTTCGATGGTGAAGATGAAGTATGCTCCGGGCAGGGAGGTATGGTTTAAGATTATTAAGAGAACCATTATTATATTCTTGTTGGGGTATTTAATGTACTGGTTTCCATTTTTTAAGATTGGTGAAGCCGGTGACTTAATTCTGAAGCCAATTTCAGAAACCAGAATAATGGGAGTGCTTCAGAGGATTGCTCTTTGTTATTTTTTTGCTTCAATAATTTTCTATTATCTGTCCGAAAAGGTCGCAATCATTCTTTCGGTCCTAATTCTTTTGGCCTATTGGGGTATCCTGTACCTTTTTGGAGAGCCCGGCTTCGAATTGGAGATGGTTACCAATGCTGCATCAAAGTTTGATTTGTCAATTCTGGGTTTGGGGCATATTTATAAAAGAGACAGCATCCCCTTTGATCCGGAGGGCTTACTGAGTACCTTACCTGCTATTGTCAATGTTGTTATGGGCTATATTGCCGGGATCTTTATTCAAAAGAAGGGGAAATCTTTTGAAGGAATCGCACAGCTTTTGATGGTTGGCTTTGCATTGACTTCACTGGCTTTATGGTGGGATTTAGTCTTTCCAATTAGTAAAAAGCTATGGACCAGTTCTTTTGTGCTGTACACTGTAGGCATAGATTTTGCCATCATGGCCATCCTTATATATCTTGTTGAGATAAAGAAAGAGAAGGCTGGTGTTTCATCTCATGAAAATTATGTTTCCTTTATGGGTATTCGGTGGAACTCTCCGATAATATCCTCCCTGGTTGAGCGAATATCCTCAGGATTTGTTTCATTCTTTGATGTGTTTGGAAAGAATCCTCTGTTAATTTATTTGTTTTCAGAGTTGTTTTTTGTAACCCTTTGTCTGATTTCGGTCGGAAATGATTTAAATGCATTTGAATGGGTCAGTGAATCAATATTTCAGAATATAGCACCTGGTGCATTTGGGTCTTTATTGACTGCAATTGCATACATGTTGATTTGTTGGTTGTTGGGATATGTGTTGCATAAAAAGCATATATATATTAAGATCTAGTTAGAGTCTATCCATAAACTAAGCAAAGTTTGTTTTTGGTCATGTGTCTGGTCAAGGAGTGCCAATTGCAATCCTTGAACTTTAAAGAACAAACTCTGGACTTTATGAAGATACATTAGTTAATGATATGATATTTATTCCCTATTTTTAAGATTGGATATCCAATCAAATAAAAACCTATGAAGGTAACCGTTAGCGTCTTATTTATATTCTCACTGGTGTTTTCTACAAGTCTTTATGCCGAAGATATTAAGCTGGAGCATTATAGTAGGGATAATGGTCTGTCGCATAATTCTGTTCGCCATATTGTGCAGGATAAATTTGGACTACTCTGGTTAGGAACTTTTAAAGGCCTGAATTGCTTCGATGGACAGCGGTTTACCGCTTATTTGAGCAACTCAAAATTGAAAAATGGAATTCAGGATGATGACATTACAGCATTAGTGCTTGATGAGGATTCGGATGTTATGTGGATTGGAACAAGAGGAGGACTCACAAAATTTAATTTAAGAAATCATCAGTTTACTACATTCCTTCACGAAAAAGATAATCCCAAATCAATTCCGGATTCTGAAATCAGGTCAATTTATATTGATAAATATAAAAGGATATGGATTGGTACTAAAGACAGAGGTTTGTGTATTTATGATGAAATAAACAATGAGTTTTTTAAGGTGCCTCTTGATGGCTCTCTTTATATCAAAACAATATTTGAAGATATAAATGGTCATATATGGATTGGAAGTTTTGAAACTGGCGGAATTTCAAAGATAACTCTGGATGAGAATGGCAAGATTTTAGCTATTCAATCATATACCTTGTCTGTTCCCGGGTTAAAAGTTGATAATCCTTATGTCTATTTTATTTTTCAGGATGATAAATCTGATTTGTTTGTAGGAACCCGAGAAGGCCTGTTTAAATGGAATAAGCAAGATGATGTTTTTGAGTTGCAGCCTATTCATGACTCAATATTCAGAGAAACCATAGGACCGTATTTTACTTGTATTACGCTGGCTCCGGATGGGAAATACTGGTTAGGAACCCTTGGGGGGATTGTTGTTTGTAATCGGTTGGAAGGTATCGCGAAAGGGAATTTTCAATGGTATTATTCGAAACAGTCAGAAAAAACATCGTTGGTTGATAATTCTGTTTCTGCGCTCTTTTTTGATAACTCAGGATTACTTTGGATTGGTACCGATAATGGATTGGATAAGTATGATCCCTTTAGAAATCAGTTTAAAACCATTAATTCGTTTTCCTTAGTCGTAGAGGGTAAAATTCCCCGAATATCAGATTATGCCAAAACTTATGACGGCAAATTAATAGTGGCCACTCACAATAGCGGATTGTTTATAAAAGATAATAATCAGTTTAAAGAAATTAAGGTCGCTAATAATGATGTGTCTGGTATTTACACACCCGATGGCAAAATTTTTTATTGTGGCTTGTGGTCTGGTAATATATTAGTGGTCAATTATGTAACCAATACTTCGAAGTTATTGGATGTTGGGTTTAAACCCGTACCTGTTTTTGCGTTTAAAAAATTGGCCAGCGGTAATTTAATAATCGGCTCTCATGGGAGCGGTGCTGTAATTCTAGATCCAAAAAATTTTAACGTTGATTCTACCCTTCTAAAAAAGTTTCCTAACATTGAAATAAATCAGGTTACAGCCTCAAAAGACGGTGTAATATGGCTCGCTACCGAAAACGGAGTGATTACTTTTAATCCGGAAAATCATCAGACAAAAATCTATTTATCAAAAGATGGCGAAATTGAAGGGCTAACCAACAATAGTGCAAAGGCGGTTTGCATAGATGACTCTGGGACTGTCTGGGTATCAACCCGGATGGGGTTAAATTTTTACCAGGCAGCTATTGATGACTTTATGCATGTTGAAAGCCCCAGGGAATTGCGTGAAAACTGGATTACCGATATTGTAAAAGATAAAGATGGCATTTTGTGGTTAAACTTTAACAATGGACAGGTCGGGCGCTTTAATCCACAGAAGAACAGCCTGAATACTTATGATGTTGGTAGTGGTAATCGACTGGATATCTTTAGTAATAAAGGGTTTTTATTATATGAGGATTCGGTCGTTTATATTACCGGGAAAGATGAAATCATTCATTTTACAATTAACGATCTTAAGGATAATTTGAGGTCTGATCCTCCATTTATTAGCGAAGTGAAGGTTCAGAATAAGACGGTATTGCCAGGCGACCTGATTAAAGGGCAGGTCGTTTTGGATGAAAATATTAATTATTCACGTCGAATGGAACTGGAATATGTGAACAGAAATTTTTCATTATCCTTTTCATCACCTTCGTATGCAAATACACGATTGAATAAGTATGAGTATATGCTTGAGGGATTCGACCAAGAGTGGATTACAGTGGATGATAATTCAACGAATGTTCAATATACCAATCTATATCCCAAAGATTATACTTTTAAGATAAGGTCTGCGAATAGCAGTGGATATTGGAGCGATCTTTCCACTTATGAAATAATAATTAATCCTCCTTTTTGGTTAACATCTAAAGCCATCATTCTGACTTTTATTTTTCTAATCGGGGTGATCTATCTTGTTTATCGGCAATTGAGGAAAAGCTGGATGTTGAAGCATGAGTTGTTGATGGAGAAAGTTCACCGTGAAAGAGAAGAGAAACTGAATCAGGAAAAATTACGCTTTTTTACCAATATTTCGCATGAGCTTCGAACGCCGATTTCTTTAATCATTGGTCCGGCAAAACAGTTGGCCGAAGAAGGTTTAATCACCGATTATCAGAAAAGTCGTATGCAGCTTATTCTTCAAAATTCCAACCGATTGTTTAATCTGGTAAATCAACTTCTGGATTTCAGAAAAGCTCAGGATGGTGAGTTAAAGCTTAAAGTGTCAAAAACAGATATCCTTGCATATACACAAAATATTTTTCATTCATTTGATGGTTTGGCCAAAGAAAAGGCAGTTAACTATCAGTTCATCTGTGAATGTGATGAGATATCAGGTTGGATTGACACAGATAAATATGACAAAATATTAAGCAATTTACTGTCAAATGCGCTAAAGTTTACCCATAAATTTGGGAGCGTTGATCTGTTTCTCGGAATCATAAAAACTGAAAAAGGATTAAGAAAACTAATCGTTGAGGTTAGTGATGATGGGATTGGGATTCCGGAGGAGAGCCATAAAAAAATTTTCACAAGGTTTTATCAGGTTGAAAGCATGAAAGATAATCATACCGGAAGTGGAATTGGTTTATCCCTGGTCAAATCATTGATTAAAGTTCATAAATCTGACATTCAATTAAGCAGCACTCCTGAAAAAGGGAGTGTGTTTACACTTGAAATTCCCGTTGAGATGGAGTTTTATGAGGAGGATGAGATTTTTGATTATGAAAAGAAACCTGTCGAATCAATGTTGCCTTTAAATCAAAAGGTTAAGAAAAAGAGCAGCTCTACCGAACTTAAAATGAAAGTCTTAATAATAGAAGATAATCAGGAGTTGAGGGATTATATTGCTGATTGTCTGTTGGAGAATTACAAAGTTTATAAAGCCGAAAACGGAGAAGAAGGGCTGAAGATCTGTCGGCAAGTAAAACCAATAATTTGTATTGCCGATGTTATGATGCCTGTCATGGATGGCTTTGAATTTTGTAAAACGCTAAAAAATGATGAGCGGATTAGTCATATTCCGGTTATCTTATTAACTGCACTTGCCGATAGTGAAAATCAAATAAATGGCTATAAGTTAGGGGCTGATGGATATTTAACTAAGCCGTTTGACCCATTACTTTTAAAAACCCGGGTCGATAATATTGTAAAGGTACGATCTGACCTTAAGAAAACTTTTTCGGGGGATGTTGAAAGTTCTGTTGAGCTGTTAACCCACTCTCCGGTAGATGAGGAATTCTTAAAAAAAATAACTGCGATTCTTGAGAATAATTTAAGGGAAACTAACCTGACTGGTAATTTTTTGTGTTCTACGCTGGGGATTAGCTCCTCAACTCTATACCGGAAAGTTAAAGAGTTGACTGATTTATCACCAAATGAATTTATTAGGACCATCCGATTGAAGAAAGCGGTTCAGCTACTAAGATCCAAAGGTAATAATGTTTCGGAAGTGTCCGACATGGTAGGCTTTAACGATCCATATTATTTCAGCAGGTGTTTTAAGAAACAATTCGGATTCCCTCCAAGTGATTTGTTGTGAAATGATTGATAGTAATTATATAAAAGCAATTAAGCTATATGAAGAATCTTAAGTCTGTTTTAATTTCATTCTCACTGATATTGTTGATGAGTTGTCAGGTTGCAACAAATAACGAAATACTATTTAATATCGTTGACTATGGCGCTATGGCTGATGGCGTAACCGATAATGCCTTAGCCATTAAAAAAGCGATTGATGCCTGTGTTCAATCGGGTGGGGGTAAAGTGGTAATTCCCGGAGATGGGGTGTTTCTATCCGGGCCTTTTGACTTAGCTTCTGAAATGGAATTGCATGTCGAAGCCGGTGCAGTATTACTTGCCAATCCTGATACTTCGGAATATACAAAAAGTGCTTTTCGTGAAAATCCTGGCGAAGGAACAATCTGGATTGGTGGCGAGAACCTTCATGATGTTGCTATTACAGGCCTTGGTGTTATTGATGGTAATGGCATTAAATTCATGGGAGAAGAGTTGGAAGACTCTTATGAGCTTTTACCTTTTGAGGTTAAAGATCCCCGTCCACATGTGTTGACCCTTGTAAATGTCCATAACTTACGAATTGAGAATGTGACTTTCAGACATTCTGCATATTGGACTGTCCACCTGATTGGGTGTGATGATGGAGTAATCAACGGAATTACCATCGATAACAGTTTGAAAATCAGGAATAGTGACGGGATAGATTTAGATCATAGTAAGAACATCCGTATTAGTAATTGTAATATCAAAAGTGGCGATGATAGTATTTGTTTGAAAAACAGAAGAGAATTCAAAGAATATGGGAATTGTGAAAATATTGTAGTTACCAATTGTCTGATGAGTTCCCGTTCGTGCGCTTTTAAAATTGGATCGGAAAATATGGATACTATTCAAAATGTAACTGTAAACAATTGTACTATTCTTGCCAGTAACAGAGGTATTGGTATTCAAAACCGAGATGAGGGTGTGGTGCAAAACGTACTGTTTTCAAATATTATTGTTGAAAGCAGGTTTTTTAGTGATGTATGGTGGGGGAAATCAGAACCTATATATGTAACTGCTTATCGTAGAGCAAATATTGACCATAAGGATGCCAGCTGGAGATTTCCTGAAGGAGCAACAGAAGGTTTTGTGGGGCAGGTGAATGATATAACATTTCAAAATATTCAATGTCGCTCAGAAAATGGTATTTACGTAAGTGCTGAATCAAAGGACAAAATCAATCATATTCTGTTTGATGGTGTTTCGGTGGTGTTAAACAGAGTTACCGATTATGAAGGTGGAATCTACGATCGCAGACCCTGCGAAGGTGAAGGCCTGGTTAAAGCAAAAACTTCGGCTTTTTTCATTGATAACGCCAATGATGTTCAGGTTCGGGATTGTGATATTCGCCTTGGAGCCAATCCTCCATTAAATATGGGAGATTTGATTCATCGAACAAACACATCCATCCCGGGAACCAAAATCCGGTAAGCTGTTTTGGTCGATTGGTTTGTTGGATTGAAGATCAAATTCCTATATCTTCATAATGTGCAATAATGGCACAAGGGACAGAGGACTTTATTAAAAATGAATCTGTCTAAGTAAAAATAATTAGTCATGATGAAAAAAACCTCATTAATACTTCTTCTCACGTTTTTATTTAGTGGCTTTTGTATTAAAGCGCAATCCAGTCTTTCGTTATGGTATGATGAGCCTGCCAATCATTTCGAAGAGGCTATCGTTCTGGGAAATGGTAAGATGGGGGCCACTGTGTTTGGAGGTGTTCAATTGGAGAAGATCTATTTGAACGATGCAACGCTTTGGTCAGGAGAACCTTTCAATCCCAATAATAATCCCGAAGCTTATAAATACGTTGATAAGGTTAGGGAAGCATTACGAGAGGAGAACTATGCCTTAGCCGATTCTCTAAATCGCTATTTGCAGGGGGCATATTCGCAGTCGTTTGCCCCCTTAGGCACAATGTATATTGATTTTGATAATCAGGAAGCATTTTCCGATTATAAGAGAGAGTTAGATATAAGGAACGCAGTTTCAAAGGTCAGTTACGATGTAAATGGAGTAAAATATCAACGCGAGTATTTTGTGTCGCACCCTGATAAAATAATGGCAATCAAACTAACCAGCAGTAAAAAAAGGTCGTTGAATTGCACTATTCGTTTTGAGAGTCTGTTAAAGTTTAAAGCAACAGTCTCCGATGAAGTGCTAACGGTGAATGGGTATGCTCCCTATCATGCTGAACCAAGCTATAGGGGCGATATGCCCAATGCCGTTTTGTTTGATCAGGAGAGAGGAACGCGTTTTACATCCTTATTTAAAATTAGTCATAAAGATGGTAAAGTCTCTTCTACCGATAGCACACTCGTATTAAGTAATTGTAGTGAAGCAATAATTTATATTTCCATAGCAACCAGTTTTAATGGGTTTGATAAAGATCCGGCAAAAGAAGGTGTGGATAACCAGTCAATTGCCTTCACACAATTACAAAACGGCATTGAAAAGCCATATTCATCGTTAAAACAAAGCCACCTCACAGATTATAAGTCCTTTTTTAATAGAGTGAGCCTGAATCTTGAAGGGCCTGACCACAATGAATTACCAACTGATGATAGATTACTTCAATATGATAAGGGCAATGAGGATAAAGGGTTAGAGATGTTGTATTTTCAATATGGACGGTATTTGTTGATCTCATCATCACGAACCAAAGATGTACCTGCAAATCTGCAGGGTATTTGGAACCCATATATTCAGCCACCATGGAGTAGTAATTATACTGTGAATATTAATGTTGAGGAGAATTACTGGCTTGCGGAAATTGCTAATTTGTCGGAGTTGCACCAACCATTGTTGGGTTTTATCAGGAATGTATCAAAAACCGGAAAAGTCATTGCCAAAACCTATTATGGTGTAAATGGATGGACGGTCTGTCAGAATTCTGATATCTGGGCTTTGAGTAATCCGGTGGGTGATTTTGGCGGTGGCGATCCCAATTGGGCCAACTGGAATATGGGTGGAGTCTGGCTGGCGACTCATTTGTGGGAGCACTATACATTTTCTCAGGATAGTACTTATCTTAATGATTTTGCCTATGAGTTATTAAAAGGAGCTGTTACTTTTTCGTTGGAGTGGATGATTAAGAATAAAGATGGATATTGGATTACCTCTCCATGTACTTCTCCTGAAAATAAATACATTACTTCTACAGGATATCATGGATCTACGTTCTATGGAGGAAGCGCTGATTTGGCAATGATTCGTGAACTTCTAACCAGTTTCCTGAAGGCATCAAAGGTGCTAAATATTAATGGAGATTTACAACAGCGGGCGAATGATGTTCTTGCAAATATCCTCCCCTATAAGGTCGGAGCGAAAGGCAATCTGCAAGAGTGGTATTTCGACTGGGAAGATGAAGATCCTCAACACCGACATCAGTCTCACTTATTTGGGTTATTTCCGGGGCATCATATTTCTCCTATGGAAACACCTGAATTGGCCAATGCCTGTAAAACAACCCTGGAAATAAAAGGCGATGAAACAACCGGATGGTCTAAAGGATGGCGTATTAATCTTTGGGCCCGGTTAGGAGATGGAAATCGTGCCTATAAAATGTACCGTGAACTATTGCAATATGTCAAGCCGGATGCTTTGCATGTTACTCAAGAAGATCATCATGGTGGAACATATCCAAACCTTTTAGATGCCCATCCACCCTTTCAAATTGATGGGAATTTTGGAGGGGCTGCGGCAGTAATCGAAATGCTGATGCAGTCGGGTGAAGATAAAATTATATTATTACCGGCTTTACCCGATTCCTGGGTCACAGGTAGTATTAATGGAATTTGTGCCAGAGGGGGACTTGAAATTTTGCTCGAATGGAAAGAGATGAAGTTGACTAGAACTATTGTTAAGGCAAAGGTTAGCGGTAAAACAACTTTGGTTTATGGAAGCCTGCAGAAGGATATTATGCTTGAAGCTGGCCAGCAAGTTGAGGTTGCGTGGTAATGAGTATAAAGATTTATCCCTCATTTAGGTTCACTAATCCCTCAGGCAGCTCTACTTCTATGGTTTTTGCCTCTTCATCAATATTTACAATGAACTCTTCAGCCACCGGAATCAGTAATTCTCCTTTTTCTCCATGGATGATAAAGAGCGGATTCCCTGAAATGTCCTGAATGCTCTCTACTATCCCTAATTCTCCTTCGTTGATATCACTTATCCTGAACCCGTTAAAAGCCGTTATGTTGTTCACTTCCTTCTCCGAATCGATAATTTCGTCTTCCTTCAGATAGACAGCAGTGTCCATGAGATTACGGATCTCCTCTTCCGACTCCAGCAACGGAAGTTTTACCAACAGGACATTATCTGATTTGTAGCGAAATCCACCTACCCGGAAAGGAACCAGTCCGTTATCGATATCCAGAAATATAAATGACGGATTAAGATCCTGTTCGGCTATTTCAGATAGCAATCTGATGGCAATTTCTCCGGAAACACCGTGTGGTTTGGATAAGGTGCCAATATTTATGAATTCTGATTTTTTTAGCATGGGGTAAATTTACAATTTTAACAGAGATGATAAATAAAAAAATCCTCCCCAAAGTAAATTGAGAAGGATTTTGTATTAATTGGATGAGTCCGGTCAAAAAGGTTTCTTAAGAGCCAAACTCATGGATCAGAAAAATTACAGTTTCAGAAACTTGCAAACCGCATCGTAAACCGCTTTCCCGGTGAATCCAAATTCCTCGTCCAGGACATTGTATGGAGCAGAATATCCGAAATGGTCCAGCCCGTTAGCAATTCCGTTGGCTCCGGTCAGGCCTTCAATGGTCACTGGTAAGCCGGCAGTCAGACCGTAGCGAGGCACATCCGCGGGAAGTACTTCTTCCTGATATTCGGCCGACTGATTGCGGAACAGCCCTTCAGAAATAGCTGAAACTATCTGTATTTTAAGGCCTTTATCTTTGCGGAGCAATTCAGCACCTTCAACCATAGTAGATACTTCAGAGCCATTACCAACCATTACAAGGTCGAGTTTTCCTTCGTCCTTCTGAACGATGTAAGCACCTTTTTTGGCTTTGAGAGCGGTTTCGTAAGAACTTCCGGGTAAGTTGGGGATGTTCTGACGCGACAGTATCAAAGCAGATGGAGTTTTTGTATTTTCCATAGCCATTTGCCATGCGACAGTGCTTTCGTTGGCATCAGCAGGACGCATTACCAACATACTGTTATCTCCATGGTGGTTTTTCAGTTTTTCCAGTAGTCTGATTTGTGCTTCCTGCTCAACCGGTTGATGAGTAGGGCCGTCTTCTCCTACGCGGAAAGCATCGTGGGTCCAGACGTACTTGACAGGTAATTGCATGAGTGCGGCCAAACGAGCGGCAGGCTTCATGTAACCAGAAAATACAAAGAAGGTTCCACAAACCGGGATTACACCTCCGTGGAGGGCCATGCCGTTGGCAAGCGCTCCCATAGTAAGCTCCGATACTCCTGTGTGAACAAATTGCCCGGAATAGTCGCCTTTGACCATTGGGTGGGTTTTCTTCAGGAATCCGTCGGTCTTGTCCGAGTTGCTGAGGTCGGCTGACATGACTATCATGTTTTCAACCTTGTCGGCAAAATGAGCCAAAACAGTTCCTGATGAACCGCGGGATGCATTGTCAGCTTTTTGTTCGATAGAAGCATAGTCAATTTCAGGAGCTTCTTTGGAGAAGAACTTGTGGAGTTGAGCAGCCAGTTCAGGATTGGCTTTTTCCCAGGTTTCCTGCTCAGCTTTTTTGCGGCTGGCATGTACTGCTTTTTCCTCCATACATTTTTTGTAGTACTCGGCTACGTCAGGAAAGATTGCAAAAGGTTGATCTGAATCACCACCCAAATTCTCAATGGTTTTGCGGAAAGAAGCACCGGCGGCACCCAAAGGCTGTCCGTGGGTGGATACTTTACGCTCAAAGGAATTTCCATCTTCAGTTAAAGCACCTTTTCCCATGATGGTTTTTCCAATAATGAGATAGGGCTGATCTGTAATTTTTTTAGATTCTTCGAGGGCTTCACGAATTTGTGCGTGATCGTGTCCATCAATGGTTTTAACTTTCCACCCCCATGCTTCGTATTTCATTGCGGTATCTTCAATTGATACAGCATTGGTTTCGGTCGACAATTGAATGTCGTTGGAATCGTAGAACATGACCAGGTTGCCAAGTCCCAGGTATCCGGCCAGACGACCTGCTCCCTGAGAGATCTCTTCCTGAACACCTCCGTCTGAAATAAAAGTATAAATATTATGGGCACTCCAGAGACCAAATTTTTGTGCCAGAAAACGCTCGGAGATAGCTGCACCAACGGCCATGGTATGACCTTGTCCCAGAGGACCTGAAGTGTTTTCCACGCCACGCTCAAAATCTACTTCCGGGTGGCCGGGAGTAGGACTTCCCCACTGACGGAAGTTAGCAAGTTCTTCCATTGTGTAAGCACCTGTCAGTGCCAGCTGAGAATAAAGCATGGGCGACATGTGTCCCGGATCCAGAAAGAAACGGTCGCGCATAGCCCATCCTCGGTCGGTGGGGTCAAATTCCATAAATTCTGAGAAGAGAATGTGTATGAAGTCTGCACCTCCCATGGCTCCCCCCGGGTGTCCTGATTTGGCTTTCTCGACCATAGCTGCCGAAAGCACGCGTATGTTGTCTGCTGATCTTTTTGCGATGTCTGTGCTCATAATATTTTTGATTTTTAGTTTTATGACTTTGACTGTTCTGGTCTGTTCTTTATGTCTTTGGACTGCAAATATATAAAAACAACTTATTTTTTTGAGTTAAAAAACACTTAATCATTATTTTTCAATGACAAAAGTAAGTAATTTTTTTAGTATCGGGGGAATAAGGGTAAAAAATACCTTTAAAAGATTTGTATTTTTTTGTGTGTTATTGCAAATCTCCGGTTTCTGATTGGCTATGAAATTCTCTACATGCAAATAGCCATAGTTTTGGCTATTTATTGTTACTTTGGTATTCAGAAATCAAAGTTTAAAAAACCATGTTGATAGTTGCCGACGATAAAATCCCTTTTTTGAAAGGTGTACTAGAGCCTCACGCCCGGGTTGTTTATATTCCGGGAATTGACATTGGCCCGGAAGACGTAAAAAATGCAGACGGACTCATCATCCGTACCCGAACAAAGGTTGATAGTTCTCTGCTGAAAGGAAGTTCCGTAAAAGCGGTAGTGTCCTCAACCATTGGAACCGATCACATGGACATCCCTTGGCTGGAAGAAAACAACATTGCCTGGGCCAATGCACCCGGATGCAACTCAGGCTCAGTAAAGCAATACATTGCATCCGTTTTTGCCAGTTTGGAAGAGAATTACTATCCTTTGAGAGGAAAAACTTTAGGAGTTGTGGGAGTTGGAAATGTTGGTAGCAAGGTGGCCAAAGTTGGCGAAGCTTTTGGTATGAAGGTTTTGCTAAATGATCCTCCACGTGCTGCGGACGAGACTGATTTTCCCAATGTTGATCTCAATGTTTTGCTGCAATTGTCGGATGTGGTTACTTTTCATGTGCCACTTACTTGTGAAGGGGAATATCCTACCCAATATCTGTTGAATGATACGACTCTGTTGATGATGAAACGGGGAAGTGTGTTGATAAATACCTCCCGGGGGGAAGTGGTTGAACAGAGAGTCCTGATGAAAGGCATCAGCTCGGGATTAATCGACAGAGCCATCCTGGATGTTTGGGAGAATGAACCTGATATCTCACGTGATATGCTGGATCGTTTGATGCTTGGGACACCTCATATCGCCGGATATTCTGTTGACGGGAAAGCCAATGGAACTTCGGCTGCTGTGCAATTCATGAGCCGCCGGTTTGGATTTGGCCTGGACAATTGGAAACCCTCGGAACTTCCCCTGCTGGATAATATGTCTTTATCTGTCAGTGATGTGGATGAACGTTTGAACTTAAAACTTGCCAAAGCCGTTTTTTCCACTTATGATGTCCGAGTAGATGCAAAAAGACTGGCTGAAGATCCGGGAAATTTTGAAGCCATCAGAGGCCATTATCCGATTCGCCGGGAATTTCCGGCCTGGACTATCCGGGTGCCTGAAGGAAATGATGAGCTAAAAAAATCATTTGAGTTATTGGGTTTTCAGGTAGTTTGAAAACTTCACGCCACAAAGATATGCGAACTTAAAGTAGTTTTCTGATACCTTATCCCTAACCCCCAACACGCTCACTGACTAAAAACTGACGACCAACATTCATTTTATCCCCAAATTGGATTTTTCTTAACAATTTGTTTTCCCAACGGTTACATTTAGTTCTTACAGCATTACTAATCTTGCATCAGATATTTTAATCCAATGCTGATGCAAACAACAAAACACATTCTAAGACGCAAAATAAGGGTAGCCGTAATCTCCGACCTTCATTTGGGAACCTATGGTTGTAAAGCACCTCAGGTTCTTGATTATCTGAGGGGAATTGATCCGGAAACGTTAGTGCTCAATGGTGATATTGTGGACGGATGGCAATTCTCCCGTTCTTATTTTCCTGCTTCCCATTTAAAAGTGGTTCGTCAGATTATCAAGATGATGGAAGGGGGGACCAGGGTAATTTACGTTGCCGGGAATCACGATGAGGTAATGCGTCGCTTTTCCGGAATCAAACTGGGCAATTTTTCTTTTGTAAATAAGGTGGTCCTGAACTTGGACGGTAAGAAGACGTGGATTTTTCACGGTGATGTCTTCGATGTTTTTATGCATCATTCCAAATGGTTGGCACGCCTGGGAGCCAAAGGATATGGTATTCTTACCATCATGAATAAGCTGGTAAATGGCCTGATGGCTTTTTTCGGCAAAAGGCGTCTTTCTATTTCTAAATCAATCAAAGAACGAGTAAAGGGGAGTGGTAACGCCGTTTCCAGGTTTGAGCGAACCGTTGCGGGGCTGGGCGTGGAGAAGGGTTACAATTATGTTATTTGCGGACATATTCATACCCCGGCGGATAAGCTGATTGATACTGGAAAAGGTCAAATTCGTTATTTGAATTCAGGCGACTGGGTGGAGAACATGACGGCCCTGGAATATGAGAACGGAGGGTGGAACCTGAAATATTGGGAACCTCATTGGGCAGAAGTCAGCGACGTTGTAGCTGAAGAAACCTTTGCACGGCCATCAAAAGCGGTATTTATTAGTGCATTTAATGAGGTAATGGGTAGTTGATTTTTTTTAATTATTTGTTATGAAGATTTTGTATGCCATACAGGGAACCGGAAACGGTCATGTTGCCCGGGCTACCGACCTGGTTCCTGAGTTTAAAAAATACGGCGAAGTGGATGTGCTGTTAAGCGGGAAACATTGTGAGCTTGAACTCCCTTTTGATGTAAAGTACCGGGTTCAGGGACTGGGGTTTTTTTTCGGAAAGAAAGGAGGGATTGATTTGGGAAAAACCTGGCGCAGAAATTCTGTAGGAAAATTCTTCAGAGAGGTGGTGGACTTGCCTGTTCACGAATACGATTTAGTGGTTTCAGACTTTGAACCTGTATCAGCCTGGGCGTGCAGGTTGCGAGGTAAGGATTGCTTTGGCATGAGTCACCAGTCAGCCGTGGTGGATGTTGAAGCACCCCGACCATCGGTGTGCAATTGGTGGGGAAAAGTCATTCTAAAGTATTATGCACCCGCTACTCAAAACACCGGTTTTCATTTTAAAGCATTAAACGAGCATATCTCCACACCGGTAATTCGTAAGTCTGTAAGAGAACTTGTTCCCGGAAATCAGGGCCACTATACAGTTTATCTTCCTGCCTGGGCCGATATTCATATTATCAGCGTTCTTGCTGAAATAAGAGATGTTAAATGGGAGGTGTTCTCGAAACACATATCCGTTTCTTATTCGTTTAATAATATCTCGGTGCGTCCGGTGCAAAACGAGGGGTTTATACGAAGCCTTGCCGGAAGTGCTGGTGTACTCTGCAATGCAGGGTTCGAAACTCCATCCGAGGCATTGTTTCTGGGCAAGAAATTGTGTGTAATTCCCATGAAACATCAATACGAACAAGCTTGTAATGCCGAAATGCTGAGAAGCATGGGAATTCCTGTGCTTCAAAAAATGTCTGCGGCCAGCGTTTCGAAAATTCGTCAATGGACCCGGGAGGCGCAAGTATTTAGTGTAAACTATCCGGACAATGTTCCTGAGGTAGTGGAGCGGGTAATGGAAATGGCTGAGGCGCGGGAATTAGAGACTTCTTTTCGACCATTGTTTCCTTTCCTGTCATTTCATCGGAAAATGGCACATGTAACTGTTGGGAACGTCCGCTGAATAATGCACGGATTGTTTTACATCAAAGCAGAGATTGTATTGATGTGAGGGGGCCCTATTTTGCTTCCCGAAAGGAGAAAGTCATGTTCAGGTTCTGTCGTTGACTTTTTGAAGTCTTTGATTCAGGATAGGACAGGTTTGGTTTCTTTTAACAAAAATCCATTCGATTTACTTTAATTATCTCTGTCGATTCTTTTGTTTGATTATTGGGTTGGGAATGAACAATATGTGCATGTGTCGGTTAATCCATTCAGGGCACAAGGGCTTTTTTTATCATATCTTCAGGAGGAACCCCGGCTTGGTCTTTTTAGCCCCTCTTTTTGAGTGGGAGCTTTTTCTACAGGCCTGGTAGTGCTTCGAATATCAGAATCTGAAGCAAGATTTATTTGGTATTATTTCACTATATGAAACGAGCATGGCAATGTTTGCCCAATAGGAATATGTATTAAATTTAATCATACGAGTTTCATCAAACCAATAACATAGATATTTTTTACAAAGATAAAATACTGCCTTTCCCAAAGAAAAAAGATACGTTGAACACTAAAAAACATGAAGCCATGAAGTACAACATGTTAGGAAACACAGGATTAAAAGTCTCGGAACTTTGCCTGGGAACCATGACCTTTGGCGGGCGTGGGATGTGGACAGCCATCGGTGCGTTACCTCAGGAAAAGACCAATGAATTGGTAAAAATGTCTGTTGAAAGTGGGATCAACTTTATCGATACCGCCAATGTTTACAGTGAAGGCTTGAGCGAACAAATGACGGGGCAAGCCATCCGTGATCTTGGACTAAAGCGGGATGACCTGGTTCTTGCCACTAAAGTAAGGGGATCTATGGGTGAAGGGCCCAACGATTCAGGCCTCAGTCGGAAGCATATTCTTCAGCAGGCACATGAGAGCTTAGAAAGGCTGAACACCGATTATATTGACCTTTATCAGATTCACGGCTTTGATGCCCTTACCCCCATAGAGGAAACACTGGAAGCCTTGGATTCGTTGGTGCAAAGTGGGAAGGTGAGATACATCGGATGTAGCAATCTTGCGGCCTGGCAGATAATGAAAGCACTGGGTATTTCTAATCTAAATCACCTAAGCAAATTTGTCTCTCTTCAGGCTTACTATACTATTGCAGGGCGTGATTTGGAGCGTGAACTTGTTCCTATGATGCTGGATCAGAAAATGGGACTGATGGTTTGGAGCCCCTTAGCCGGAGGTTTGTTAAGTGGAAAATACAATCGAAATACCGAAACCAAAGAGGGTCGCCGCGTTAATTTCGATTTCCCCCCAGTCAATAAGGAGAAGGCTTTTGATATTATTGATGTAATGCAGCAGATTGCAGAATCCAAAAAGGTTACTGTTGCCCAAATTGCCCTTGCCTGGCTTTTGCATCAGCCGGTGGTCACCTCTGTAATTGTGGGGGCTAAAAAACCAGATCAGCTTACTGATAACCTCAAATCGGTAGATGTGGAATTGTCTCCTGATGAATTGGAGAAACT
>NZ_JADQBH010000166.1:0-877 GCF_016278715.1 Marinilabilia sp.
CATCCGGTTCTGTTCAGGTAAACGCCAACAACACCATTACATTCACACCCGGATACTTCTTCGTTGGAGAAATTAGTTTCTCATATCTCCTTTCTGATGCAGACGGCGACTGGGATATGGCTTTAGTAACGATTACTGTAACAGAAGACGAAAATATAATTCCGGTGGCTATCGATGATGAGGCATCAGTGGAAGAAAACCGCTCCGTTAACATTGACGTGCTGACCAACGATACCGGACTGGACGATACACCAATAACAGTGAACATTAGTCAGCAACCGACTAACGGAAGTGTTGTGGTGGAAAGTGACAACACCGTTACCTACACACCGGACAGCGAATTTTTCGGTAATGATTCCTTTAACTACACCGTTACCGATGCCAACGGAGACGCAGATGAAGCAACGGTTTCACTGACCATTACTCAGGCTGCAAGCGGAATTCCGGTTGCAATCGACGATGAAGCTTCAACCACTGAAAATACAGCTGTGTCAATCGATGTTCTTAGCAATGATGCTGGATTGGCAGATACGCCTTTAACGGTGTCCATCAGTCAAACCCCAAACAACGGCTCTGTTACTGTAGAAAACGATAATTCCATCACTTATACACCCAATGATGAATATTTTGGAAGTGATTCGTTCCGCTACACAATAACTGATTCCAATGGAGACACAGATAATGCGACGGTTGAAATCACTGTAAATCAAGCGATCGGTGGCATTCCAATTGCAACAGACGATGAAGCTTCAACCACCGAAAATACGGCTGTTAACATTGACGTACTAAGCAACGATACCGGACTTGAGGATGCGCCGGTGGTGGTTACCATCAGTACAAACCCTACCAACGGAACCGTTGTGGTGGAAAGTGACAA
>NZ_JADQBH010000166.1:887-3462 GCF_016278715.1 Marinilabilia sp.
TGGTTACCATCAGTACAAACCCTACCAACGGAACCGTTGTGGTGGAAAGTGACAATACCATTACCTACACACCGAGCGATGAATTCTTTGGAACTGATTCATTCAGTTACACAGTTACAGATGCCAACGGAGACACAGATAATGCTGATGTTTCTGTGACTGTGAGCGAGGACACCAAAATTGTGCCTGTTGCAACAGACGATGAAGCTTCAACCACCGAAAATACGGCTGTTAACATTGACGTACTAAGCAACGATACCGGACTTGAGGATGCGCCGGTGGTGGTTACCATCAGTACAAACCCTACCAACGGAACCGTTGTGGTGGAAAGTGACAACACCATTACCTACACCCCGAACAGCGAATATTTCGGAAGTGACTCCTTCAGCTACACGGTTACAGATGCCAACGGAGACACGGACAATGCTGATGTTTCTATTGCAGTCAGTGAAGCACACAATTCTGTGCCGATTGCAGAAAACGATTACGCGCAAACCAGAATAAACGTGCCGGTAAACATTGCTATTCTTGACAATGACACCGGACTGGAAGATTTGCCAATATCTTTAAGTGTAAGCCATTCCGGCAATGAGGGCTCTACCATCGTTGAAAATAACAACACCATTACCTATACCCCTGCACTGAATTACATCGGACAAGCTACATTCCGTTACGCTGTTTCCGATGCAAATGGAGACCAGTCGGTGGGAACAGTAACGGTGGATGTTTTGCCGGGAATAACCGCCATTAATGATACTGTTGTAATAGATATGAATAAAACGGTCAGTATTTCGCCCCTGGAGAACGATCTGGGAATCGACGGAGAAATTTTGTTCTCTATCATGACGCACCCCGAAAACGGGAACGCCAACTTCCAGTCATCCGGAGTCATGGTCTACGACCCTCAGTTCAATTTTGTCGGTCAGGATTCCATCTCCTATGAAGTTTGCAGCGAAGAGAATTACAATGATTGCAGCAGTGCCTGGGTGATAATCCGGATTAAAGAACCAGAGATAATAATCACGGATGAATTCAAAGTTCCCGAAGGCTTCTCCCCGGATGGAGATGGCATTAACGATTACTTTGAAATTGGAGGTATCGAAAATTTCGGGCGGGTTACCATCCACATCTTTAACCGTTACGGGAATGTAGTTTACAAGAGCGATAATTACCTGAACGACTGGGACGGGACAACCCATAAATCGCTGGGAGGTTCTGGCTCACTGCCCACAGGCACTTATTTCTACGTGATTAAGATCGTTGACAACGATAAACAATATAAAGGCAATGTGTTCCTGAAGAAATAATCAGCAATAAAAAACACATCAAACCTGAAAATTTTAAGACGATGACATCACTATACAGAATACTTTCGGTTTCAATTTTATTATTGGTCTTCAACAACCTTTGGAGCCAGGAAGAACCATTGTACACCAATTACATCAATAACACGCTGGAACTCAACCCCGCTATTGCCGGAACACAAGACGGTCTCAACATGAATCTGCTCACCCGGCATCAATGGGTTGGAATTGAGGGGTATCCTGCATCCTATAGTTTTGGAGCGCACACGCCCTATCAAAAGCAAAATTTTGGCATCGGTCTGAGTCTAATGACCGACAGAGTGGGCCCCGTTAAAAATACTCATTTTAAAGCCTCCTATGCTTATCAGATCACTGTTTCGCGGGGCACCTATTTATCCATGGGCCTTAATGCAGGTTTTACAAATTTCAGTGCAGCCATTTCAGATTTGGAACTCAGTGAAAGTAATGATCACCATTTTGAAAATGACCTGAACAGAACCTCTCCAATATTCGGAGTAGGATTTTACCTTTATGCTGATGAATATTTCGCCGGTGTTTCTTCACCTCGCCTTATTCACGTTAAGTTGGAGGAAGAGTACCGTGAAAGTGATGTTCCTTACAATCCGTCAATCTTTCTCATGGGAGGCTACAAATTTAAGATTGATTACGAGTGGCAGTTTCTTCCGTCAGCGCTGGTTGCAGTTATCCCGGGTTCGCCTGTCTCAGCAGATATCACCACACGTTTTCTATATCAGGACCAATATTATATGGGGGCCCATTACCGCATTGGTGATGCCGCAGGACTGTTTTTCAACGTTCAAATCACAGAATTCCTGAAAGCTGGTTATGCATTCGACTTTACACTCAACAAATTATCAAGGGTGAACAGTGGGAGTCATGAATTTATGGTGGCCTACCGGTTGGATAATCTATGGTGAAATTAAGGCTATAATACATAAGAACCCCTCATGCCTTAATTGCTTCAGAAACAGATTCTTCACTACGTTCAGAATGACACTTAGCTCATTGTCATTCTGAGGAGGAACGACGAAGAATCTGTTACGGAAAAAACAGAATTGCCCCAAAGCAATAGGTACTTTTATCAGAGATTCTTCACTGCGTTCAGAATGACACTTAGCACAATGTCATTCTGAGGAGGAACGACGAAGAATCTGTTACGGAAAAAAACAGAATTGCCCCAAAGCAATAGGTACTCTTATCAGAGATTCTTCACTGCGTTCAGAATGACACTTAGCACAATGTCATTCTGA
>NZ_JADQBH010000166.1:3562-5245 GCF_016278715.1 Marinilabilia sp.
GGAAAAAAACAGAATTGCCCCAAAGCAATAGGTACTTTTATCAGAGATTCTTCGCATGCTCAGAATGACAAACAACACGAAGGCAATGACTATTTAGGCAACCCCCACTACTGACTGATTAACTTTTATCTTAAAGCCTGATACAGAATATCAATCGGGTGCAGAGCCGTCTCTCCGGTTCCGTCCTTTATCTGATGCCGGCAACTGGTTCCGGGAGCAGCAATCAATACATCGGGCTCTTTTCCACGAATAGCGGGAAAAAGAACCAGTTCACCAATTTTCATGGAAATGACGTAATGCTCTTTTTCATAACCAAACGAACCGGCCATGCCACAACATCCGGAAGGAATAACCTCCACTTCATAATTGATGGGCAAACTTAGCATCTGAACCGTTGGAACCTGAGAAGCAATGGCTTTTTGGTGACAGTGGCCGTGCAGTTTTATATTTCTATGATCGGTGGTAAAACTCGCAGATGTGATATGGCCTTTCTTCATTTCTCTGACGATAAACTCTTCGAATAGCAAAGCATTTTCCCCAAGATTCTGTGCATCCAACTTCAGGTCATCCGTTACAAGATCGATATACTCGTCACGAAACGTTAGGATGGCTGATGGCTCAACCCCCACCAGAGGAGTCTCCTCAGAAATAATTTCTCTCAGGCTCATGACATTATTAATCGCAATTTCACGTGCCTTTTTTAGAAGTCCCTTAGAAATGTGTGCTCTGCCACTCTCTGCATGTTCGGGTAAAATCACTTCGTAACCCAGATGCTCCAGCAACAATACTGCATGTTTTCCCGTCCCGGCATCGTTAAAATTGGTAAATTCATCATTGAACAAGTACACCTTCCTCTTCTGGCGTTCGTGCTTTAAATCTGCCTGATGTCTTTGAAACCAACTCCCCACGGTTGTCTTTGCAAGTAAGGGCAATGAACGTTGCGTTGCGAATCCTGAAATCCGTTTAAATATCCCTGCTGCAAAAGCGTTTGAAACAGTAAAATTGTAAATGGCGGGCCAGATAGAAGCCAGACGGTTCAGATTAGCAAAGTTGGCAATCAATCGGGAACGGAAAGGGACTCCGTTGGCTTCATAATAGTGCTGGAGAAACTCAGATTTCAGTTTGGCCACATCCACACCCGACGGACACTCAGATTTACAAGCCTTACACGAAAGACAAAGATCCATCACCCCGAATATCTCATTGTGATTAAAACGATTTTTTACATAAGGCTTCCGCAAGTATTCACGAAGAACATTGCCCCGTGCACGGGTGGTATGTTTTTCATCGCGGGTAGCCATATAACTGGGGCACATAGTTCCTCCTGAAAGGTGTGTTTTTCGGCAGTCACCGGAGCCATTACAAAACTCAGCAGCCCTGACAATCCCTTTCTCGCGGGTAAAATCGTAAACCGTTTTGATGTCAGGGGTATCCACGCCGGGACGATATCGCAAATGCGTATCCATCGGTGGTGTATCCACAATTTTTCCCGGATTAAAAAAGATGTTGAGGATCCCAGGTCTCTTTCAACTCTCTGAATAATGAATAATTCCCATCTCCCACCATCAGCCGGATAAACTCCCCACGCAAACGCCCGTCACCATGTTCACCGCTTAGTGACCCTTTGTATTTTTTCACAAGGACAGCCGTTTCTTCCCCGATTTTTCTGAAAAGTTTCTGCCC
>NZ_JADQBH010000294.1 GCF_016278715.1 Marinilabilia sp.
AATTTCATAAACCCCGGTTGTTTGACCTAAGAGCTAAGAGCTAACAGCCAAGAGCTAACTATGGCACATAAGGGTTAAGGGGGTTCTCTGTGCCCCTCTGTACTCTCTGTGGTTTATTTTTTATCTGCCCCTTCAGGGCGGGGAAATGACCGGTGTTTTAGCCCCGGGACGTTGCCCTGGGCTATGGTTGGTTGGGCTTTCAGCCCGCGGTTGGGTTGTTCATCGAATTTTTTTTGGGTTGAATCATATAAGGTATTTAAGGGTTAAGGGGGTTCTCTGTGTCGCTCTGTACTCTCTGTGGTTAAACCCCGTTGGGAAGCAACTCACTTTCCCTTCCTTCCCCCACTTTTCTGGGCTTATAGGGCGCGCGCCCCAAAAAAATATCCCAAACTCCCACAGGCCTACCAGCTAAGAGCCCCCAGCTACCAGCTATGAGCTACCAGCTAAGAGCCACGAGCCACGAGCCCCCAGCTAAGAGCTACCAGCCACGAGCTAAGAGCTAAGAGCCCCCAGCTACCCGCCAACCCCCACTCGCACTATTTCCATAAAATTTTTCTACCTTTGTAATTCTGTTTTACAGAGACGAAAATTGTTTATTGATTTATATATCATTTAGTTATGGAAAAAGCAGCAATTCACACCCCAAAAGGAGTTATGAAAATAGAATTCTTTCATGACGATGCCCCGGGGACAGTAGAGAATTTTATTAAACTGATTAAAGACGGTTTTTATGACGGGTTGGCCTTTCATCGCGTGATTCCCGGATTTGTAATTCAGGGAGGATGTCCTTTTTCGAAAGATATGAGCGACCCAAAAGTGGGAACAGGTGGTCCCGGATATCACATAAAGTGTGAGTTGGATGGAGACAAGCAGTACCATGACCGCGGAGTATTGAGTATGGCTCATGCGGGACGTGACACAGGCGGGTCTCAGTTCTTCATTTGTCACAGCCGTGAAAACACCCAGCATCTGGATCGTCAGCATACCGTTTTCGGAAAAGTGTACGAGGGATTGGACATTATTGACCAGGTACGGGAAGGTGATAAAATTGAAAAAATTGTAATTGAATAACTTCACAAAATCATTTTATGAGTTTTGAGCTGACCGGCAAGCTAATTGTCAAAGAAGATACTGTAAACATTTCCGACAGGTTCAAGAAACGGGAATTTGTTATTGATGTTCCCAACGATAGAAATCCGGAGTGGAACGATACCATTAAATTTCAGACTACCCAGGATCGGACCGAGTTGATAGAGCCCTATAACCTTGGTGACGATATTCTTGTGGCATTCAATATTAAAGGTAACAAATGGGAGCGCGACGGAAAAGTGAATTATTTCACAAATCTGGAAGCCTGGCGAATCGAAAAAGTTGGTGCCGGAGGTGTTAGTACACCCGGTGCAGCCCCATTACCCGACCAGCCCGAAGCTTTACCACCCGAAGAGGGCGAAGATGATTTTCCGTTTTAAGGATAGCTTTTTTTGAAGAATAATCCGTTAAAAAAAAATAGCGCTGAGTAATCCTTCGGTATTCCTGAGGATTCTAAAAGTCGGGATGACGCAAAAGGTTTGTTATTAAGGGTTTGCAGTTATTAACTGTCGTCTTTTAAGTCGTTCGTTATCAGTTTTTTGCAAGAGTTTAACGGAGTAGCTTTGGAAAAACTGCCACACATAATTTATGAGTAAAGTATCCGGCTTTTGCCGGGCAAAAATTTCAGCCGGCTTCCAGCCGGCTTTTTTGTGGGGTGTTGCGGCCTGAAATATTATCAACCTGCGATGGGTGCTGTTGGATTGAAAGGAAATAGGTTTCAGGTAACAATGTCATAATCTTGACGATGATGATTTTTGTTATTTTAAGAGGAGAATGTAATTTTGTAACACTTTTTTAAATATATTTGCAAAAAAGGAGTATAAAGTACTTTTAATATTAAGGTTTTTTTTAAGTTTAAATTTTGACCATTTAATTAGGAAATAGCTTTATCATGACTGATTGGTCTAAGGTTATTTCAAGAATTTATTTTTGAAAAGAAGTTTGTTGGAGAAAACCAAATTGATAAACAGGGAATTAAATTTTGATATAAAAAAGATGTATGGGCCGGATTAGTAATACAGTATATCAAAAGCAATTCGATTTACCGGGTTTGGTGCGTGGTGAAAAGAAAGCATTTGAATCCATTTATTTGGATTTCTACGATATGCTGTTCCATCTGGCAAATGGATATACCGGCAACCGTGAAGTTGCCAGAGAGTTGGTGCAGGATGCATTTCTTAAGCTTTGGGAGTACCGTCAAGAGCTCAATATCAATACCAATGTCAAAAACTTTCTATATACGCTCACAAAAAACAGCTGTCTTAATTACCTGAAACAACAGGAAATAATAGCCAGAAACAATCGGGATTACCTGGTGACGGAACTGAAATATAAACAGGAAGCGCTGACAGGGTTTCCTGATGAGTATTCCGGGGTAGAGGAACTCATGGAGGTGGTAACTGCAGCCATAGAGAAATTACCGGAGGAAGTGAAAATAACTTTCAAAATGAACCGCTTCGAAGGTCTGACTTACCGCCAGATTTCAGAGCATCTTGATATTAGTCCCAAGACTGTGGAAGCACGTATCTCAAAAGCCCTCAAGTTATTGCGGTTAGACTTGAAAGATTATTTACCTGCAATTCAGCTGCTTTTTTTGTTCCTCAGGATTTGATGTTCTTTTTTTCCGGACGCACCTATCTCTCCACACAGCGGACCAAAAGGAAGGGGTATTACAGGTGAAACGGCGTCATCGCGAGGGCTCCGCCCGAAGCAATTTCTAAAAATACACACGCGACTAGAACCTTAAGCCTTAAAAAAATCAAAGACTTTAAAGTAAGGTCTTTGATGGCGGTTTGGGTATTCCACAAAAGTGAGAGCCAGACTCAATTTTCTTAATTCCCCTTTTGTTCTTATGTTTTTTAACATTGGTGTCCGGTTAAAAAATCGAGATTGCTTTGCTGCCAGTGACAGGTTTTTTTAACCATGAAACATCAGCCAATTAATTGTTGACTCCCATTCGGAGACCCTCCGTATTTGTCGTTTCTACCCCGGGTTGCTACCAGGGTTAATGAAACTGGCCCCTTTTAGGAACCAATAAGCTCTGCCATATTGTGCATTTTCCGATGCTGTTACAAAAATTTACTATTGGCTAAAAATTTTAATTGTGTAATGCATTGAAATAGAGTGTAAGAAAAAAAATATCGTGAAAAAAAGTGAAAAAAACATGATTTTGTAATAGGGTAAAGCAGGTTTAAGTTGTTAAGTGTTAAAAAGAGTTAGCATTGGAAGATCAATATTTAGATATCATTAAAGGAAGAAAAACTGCCACTGAGAGGGCATCGTTTTTTCGTGAGTTGGAGCAAGATCCAGAGCAGAAAAAGGCATTTATGGCTTTCGAAAAGCTGTGGGTGCTCAATAATATGGCTTTTAAGAAAAGTGTGGAGCAAGAGCGTCAAAAAAAGTTCAGGAAAATGTGGCGAAAAACCGGCGGTGGTTTGCATCTGAATACCTGGCAGATGCTTTCTGGTGTGGCTGCGGTAATCATTGCGACATTACTGGTGACGGGCGCAATCGTTGTTTCCTATCAGCGATTGGTTCCTGAAATACTGGTTCTCAATTCACCTAAAGGAAATATCTCGCAGTTAGAACTGGAAGACGGTAGTAAAATATGGCTGAATTCCGGCTCACAGGCCACTGTAAAGAATTATGGAAGAGGAAAGATTTGTGTGGAGCTTGAAGGCGAGGGTTTTTTTGATGTGGAACACAATCCCGGTCGGGAGTTTATTGTAAATGTGGGGGATTACTCCGTGCATGATGTTGGAACTCAGTTTAATGTGGAGTATAATGCGTTGTGCAGGGAGATTAATGTCGCTCTTTTTGAAGGCGCTGTTGACTTCAGAAAAGGTGACCGTTCACTCAAATCAGATCTTCAAACCGGACAGATGCTTCAATACGATTTGGAAAACCATCAACTAACGGTGAATGATGCCGACCTGGAATTTGTTACTGCCTGGAAAGAAGGAAAGTTTGTTTTTGTGAACCGAACAATGCGGGAAATCACTAAAGAACTGGAGGATTGGTACGATGTTCATTTTATTTTTAATGATGAGACCATTAAGAAGGATGTGTTTTCGGGAGTCATCAAAAGAAAAACCAGTCTGGAGCATTTGCTGAGAGTGTTGCGTCTTTCGGCAGAAGTTGATTACCAGATAAAAGAGAATGAGGACGGTAGTTTTACCGTGATTTTTCAATAAAAAAACAGGCATACCGCGCCAACGATATGCCTGCTGTGATAATTCGAACGAAACTGCGCAAACAGTTTCATAAGTGTAACTTAAAACATTGCAAATCTATGAAAAAAAGTCGTATGATGTTGTGCCGGAATCGGTGCAGCTGGGAAAAAACCTTACGTATTATGAAAATTTCCCTCGTATTGTTGGTCTTTTGCGGGCTTACATTGTCAGCTTCGCCGACCAAAGGACAAAACCAATCCGTAACTCTGGATGTAGAAAAAGCCACCATTCTGGATATTTTCAGACAGATAGAGGAGGTCAGTAATCTGGGGTTCTTTTTTAAGAATGACCAGCTGAACCTTCAGGAGCGCTATTCGGTAAAGGTTGAAAATGCAAGTGTTGAGGAGGTTTTGAATAAAGTTCTTTCTGAGAATGGTTACGATTACCAGATTGTAGGGGAAAATGTTGTGGTGACAAGAAAGACCTCAAGTATCTTTGAAACTCAACAACCTCAGCAAATTACAATTTTAGGAACAGTAACCGATACTTATGGACAAACGATACCCGGGGTGAATATTGTGGAAAAAGGAACAACCAATGGTGTTATCTCCGATATGGAAGGAAATTATTCTATTACGGTTGGCAGTAATTCTGTGCTTCAGTTCTCTTTCATTGGTTTTGATACAAAGGAGGTGGTTGTTGAAAACCGTAATAACATTGATGTTGTTATGGAGGAGTCTTCCATAAACCTGAATGAAGTGGTTGCAGTAGGATATGGTACACAGAAAAAGGTAACTGTTACCGGTTCAGTGGTTTCGGCTGATGGTGAGGATCTTGCTAAGGTACCAACAACATCGGTAACCAATACAATGATTGGTCGTTTGCCTGGTATGATTGCCAATAACCGAAGTGGCGAACCAGGATATGATGATGCTGAATTGTTGATAAGGGGACGCAGCACGAC
>NZ_JADQBH010000318.1 GCF_016278715.1 Marinilabilia sp.
TTCCTTTTTTTGTTGTTCCCATGATTTTTGTTTTTGTGTCTGACCGGGTTGGGAGCGTTGAGAAAGACGCACTGCCTGCGAGGATTCGGAGAAGGCTGTGTGACTTTCGGGTTACGCGTATTCCCGGCCAGACTGATTTAAAATGTGTTTTGGTAATACCCGACTATTCTTCTTTGTCGGATTTTTTGCGAAACAGTTTTGCGACCTGGTTGGTAAGGATACCTCCCAGCAAACTGATCAGGGTCTTGGTGAGCAACATGACCAGCGAACTGATCTCATCTCCTCCATCGGGTAGGGGATCCACCATTTGCAGGGTGCCGGCAGTTCCCAAAGCGCCGGTGATGAAATTGAATGTTTTGTTCATCTTAATTCTGTTTTATCAGGAATATGGTTCCTGACTCATTTTGAATGATGCGAATCTTTAATTGTCCCGGCAGCTACCCCGGTACGGTTGTTCGCTTTCAATCGATTGATGGGTGCAAGATAGAGTGGTTGTTTTTCTGATAAAATGAAAAGAACGTTCCTGTAATGAGTTGTAATGAAGGAGGCCCCTAAATCTCCCAAGGGGGACTTGAGGCAGAGGGAGTGGAGCATGGGGCATGGGGCCAGGAGCAGAGAGAACCGGAGCCTGAAGGGCTCCCATGTTTATAGAAGACATATCAACAGACAAAAACGACGCTGAAGGTGTTGAATAATTATAGATGGGGATATGTTTATCTTGTTTTCTCGCGCGGAAACGAGGGGTATCGCGTTACAATAATAAAATGGCAAAGTTGCAAAATACCGACAGGGGAGTTATTTTTGAATAAAATTTCAAAAATGCGAATAACTCCAATTGAAAGAGAGACTATTGTAAGAGAAGTCAGTCGGTGGTTTGGGCAAAACAGCCGGGTGATGCTGTTTGGTTCACGGACCAATGATGCGGCAAAAGGGGGAGATATCGATCTGTTTATTGTTCCTGTTTCCAGACGAGATATTTACATGAAAAAAATTCATTTTCTGGCTTCCTTGAAATCTGAAATTGGCGAACAGAAGATTGATGTTGTGATTGATAATGGGGAAGATGACCACAGAATGATTGTTGATACTGCCCGCAGGGAGGGCATACTTCTGGAATAGACCAAGCCTGAATTATGACAGAAAAACAAAAAGATAAATTGCAGAAGGTTATTGAATCCGGAAGAATTCATATTAACCGCATCAATGATGCTTATGAGGCTCTTTCAGAATTAATTCCTTTAAACCGGGAGTGTTTTATTGATTTGACAGCGGATAAAAGGGCTTTTATCGATCAGTATATTTTTCGTTTTGCTAAGCTACAAGACCTTACAGGTCAGAAACTATTCAGGGAAACCCTTGAAGCATTAGGGGAGAATACTTCTCAAATGGCGTTTATTGATATCTTCCGAAAACTTGAAAAATTAAATGTAATTTCGGGTTTGGAAGAATGGCAGGTTCTCCGGGAAATCCGAAATGATGTTGCCCATGATTATCCGTTGTTGCTTCAGGAAACTATTGATTCAGTAAATGCGATTATGGATAAAAAAGATGCTCTTATCGCTTATTTTGAGCAAATTGATAACTTTTTGAAAAGAAAAGAAGTTCTTTAGCTCGTAGCTGTTAAGACATAAATCCGGGGTTCATGAGATTCTTTCTGTGAAACCTTGAAAGGAATGAGAGTTATCCCCTTTCGCTCACCCCCTAACCCCCTGAAGGGGGAACGCCCTCCCCCAAAGACCTAGTTTCCCAATAAATATGTTAAAACGAATACTCTTTTAATCTTGCTTTTCATAGTGGATAAGCCCCGGCGGGGCGGCAGTATGGTAGAACAAATGTTGGCAATTAAAAGAAAAAGCCCCGGCAGGGGTGACAGATTTGTTTTTTGAAGGGTATCACCACAGAGGAGCACAGAGGAGCACAGAGTTTTTTGGAACTTTGAAAAAGGGACAGATTCTTCGCAGGCTCAGAATGATTACAAGCTTCTGAGGTGGCAGAGGGAACCGGAGCCTGAAGGGCTCCCATGTTTATAGAAGACATAACAACAGAACAAACGACGCTGAAGGTGTCGAATAATTATGGATGAGGATCTGTTCATCTTGTTTGCCCCTTTCAGGGACTGGGGGTGAATACATTTTAAGGTTTCTGTCACCGCTTCGCGGTTATTTTTTTCTACTCGCCTAATTGCCTACTCGCCTACTTTTCTAATCCCCTAATCCCGGGGATTAAAATCCCAGACAACAAAAGCGGTCGTGCCTATGGCACTTTGAAGGCAATTCTGATTAAATCGCAAATGATAGTACCGAAGCAACAGTTGAATTTTCTATGAATAAAACTTCCCTGCCGCAGCTCCGCAGCTGATATATTATTTAGTGTCTGTCCATAAAGTACCATTTACTGCGTTACGCTTGTCCGAAAAGTACTCATTTACGAAAAGTAAACTCCGTATTTTCGGACTTCGCAAGCCCCCGAAGAAAAATCGGGGCAGGCATTGTAACTGGCACTTTCTGAACAGACATACTTCTAAAAACAGAACTTGCTTAGTTTATAGACAGGCACTATTTAGTACTTCTATTTGCTACCGTTCTGTCAACGCTCTGCGGTTTCTTTTTCTACTCGCCTAATCCCCTAATTGCCTACTTGCCTAATTTCCAACCTGCCTCTAGTTAAATTTGGTTCTTTTTAAAAATTCTCTTAAGTGCAGGTGTTTTACACCCTGGTAATGACCTATTTGAACCGGGTCTAATGAGATTACATATTTGGGATAATTATCTCTTATTTGCAATAAATTTCCAAATTCTCTGTTTCTGGTTTTCTCATCAAAGATAAGGTAAGCGACCTGAATATAAATGGTCTCATTATTTCTTCGGGCAATAAAATCTATTTCAAGGTTTTTTAATACACCAACACTAACTGTATATCCAAGATTTTTCAGGTGGGAAAAAACTACATTTTCAAGAATGTCCGGAGCAGAATAGTTGTTTAGTCCCAGAAGTGCATTTCTCATTCCCCAATCTTCAAAATAATACTTCTGATTTATTTCAAATATCTTTTTTGATTGTACATCTTCTCTGCTTATTTTGTAAAGCATAAATGCATTGGTCAGATAATGCAAATAGTTGAGAATTACCTTGGGTGAAATATCAACCCGTTGAGATTTTAAGTAATCACTTATTTTTTTAGATGTAATTAAATTTCCGGTATTGGCAGCGGTGTATAAAATGAGTTGATGGAAAAAATCTGTATTCCTGATATTGTATCTGCTGATGATATCCTTATACAATACAGTGGATACAATATTGTTTAAATACTCAAAAACCACTAAATCAGTTTTAATCAGGTTTCTCAGATAAGGTAATCCTCCCCATTTTAAATAGTTATACAGGCTTTCGTCATTATCTGCAAGTTGGTGGAATTCAAGAAATTCGGTGTAAGATAAGTTGTTTACTTTTATTTCAATATATCTGCCACTCAGGGAGGTCGCCAATTCTCCCGAAAGCAGTTGAGCATTGCTTCCGGTAATGTAAATATCGACTGTATTTTTATTGTGAAAATGCCTTATGGATTTTGGGAAGTCTTCTATCTCCTGAATTTCATCTATAAAAAGAAAGTTCTTTTTGTTCGAATCTATTTGACTCTCAACATAGCTGTTGAGCTCATGGTAATTGGTGATTCTGTCAAAATCGTATTGTTCTTTGTCTATGTATATGATATTGGCATCGGTATATTGATTTAAAATATTTCTGATGGTGGATTTTAGTATATATGACTTTCCAACTCTTCGCTGTCCAACAAAAATCTTTATCAGATTCTGTCTGATGAACGGCGTAATTTGTTCAAGATAAAGATTACGGTCTATTATTTTTATCTCCTGCTGCATAAGTAAAACATTTATTCAAATGTATGAAAGTTTTACCTGTAGGTAAAATGTTTTGGTGTTTTTCTACTTTGTCAGGACTTAAAGGCTGTTGTCTTTCCACTTGTCTAATCCCCTAATCCCGGGAATTTTCTATGAATAAAACTTTCCTGTTGCAGCTCCGCAGCTGATATATTATTTAGTGTCTGTCCATAAAGTACCATTTACTGCGTTACGCTTGTCCGAAAAGTACTCATTTACGAAAAGTAAACTCCGTATTTTCGGACTTCGCAAGCCCCCGAAGAAAAATCGGGGCAGGCATTGTAACTGGCACTTTCTGAACAGACATACTTCTAAAAACAGAATTTGCTTAGTTTATAGACAGGCACTATTTAGTACTTCTATTTGCTACCGTTCTATCACCGCTCCGCGGTTTCTTAATCCTACTCGCCTACTTGCCTAATCCCGGGGATTAAAATCCCAGACAACAAAAGCGGTCGTGCCTATGGCACTTTGAAGGCAATTCTGATTAAATCGCAAATGATAGTTCCGAAGGAACGGTTGATTTTGTTCTCCCGGAATTTATTCCGGGAATTTTCTATGAATAAAACTTTCCTGTCGCAGCTCCGCAGCTGAAATATTATTTGGTACTTCTATTTGCTACCGTTCTGTCACCGCGGGGTGCTATCCACAGATACGGGTTAGAACAATCTAAGTCTGGGGATAAACTTGAAGTCTTTAGTGTTAAGGGTAAATAATGGAGCATCATAATAAATTGCAGTTGCTGCTATCCCACAATGACTTTCGCGATATTTTGTTCCCTTTTTTTCGAATGGACTGCTTTGCAATGGTGAAAGATTCTTCGCATGCTCAGAATGACAAGATCCTGAGGTGGCAGAGGGAACCGGAGCCTGAAGGGCTCCCATGTTTATAGAAGACATATCAACAGACAAAAACGACGCTGAAGGTGTCGAATAATTATGGATGAGGATATGTTTTTTGAGGGGTTTAACCACAGAGAGCACAGAGGGGCACTGAGGTTGCTTGCGCAACGGGGTTATTACACAGAGTTTCACGGAGGAAGCACCGAGTCACACAGAGTTTTTCCGAACTTTGCAATGGTGACAGATTCTTCGCATGCTCAGAATGACAAGCTCCTGAGGTGGCAGAGAGAACCGGAGCCTGAAGGGCTCCCATATTTATAGAAGACATATCAACAGACAAAAACGACGCTGAAGGTGTCGAATAATTATGGATGAGGATATGTTTTTTGAGGGGTTTAACCACAGAGAACACAGAGAAACACAGAGGTTGCTTGCGCAACGAATTTTTGCACAGAGAGACTCTTTTACTTTTATATGCCTT
>NZ_JADQBH010000075.1 GCF_016278715.1 Marinilabilia sp.
AGACGCCCGATCGGGCGTCTGTACTTCCCCGGAGCCGCCAAAGATCAGCCAGCCCAGTAAAAGTCCGGCTACCAGGGCCACTCCAATGATGATGATATTTTTTTTATTTGTGTTCATGATGTTTAGTTTTTGTCGTTTTTTATGGTTGAATAGTTAAAAGGTGTGATGGTGGAAGGGTTTGCGGATGCATTATCATGGCAGCTCCCCTTATAGAGGTTGGGCTGATAATTTACGTCATGCTCTATCCTCATGCCCTCTGCCGTTCAACCACTTCACCTTTCCACTGTCCTGCCTTTTTACCTTTTTCCCAATACATATTCCATTCTGGCTACCGCCGTTTTGTACCGACTTATGGCTTCTGCCTTTTTCTTTTCATATTTCAGCAGTTCTTGTTGCATTCGCAAAACCTCTTCAAATTCTTTTCCGGAGTTGGCATAAGAGGTGGTCAGTAACTTCAATGTCTGCCGGGTTGTTCTTATCTGGTCGTTGTAAAGGTCAATGAGCTGATTCTGTTTGTTGATATCGAACCATACCTCCTCATATGTTGAAACCAGATTGTTAGAGAACTCCTCTTTCTGAAGGGCTATACTTTCCTGCTTTAACTGAGCCTCCTTAACAGCCGAATTGTATTTTTTTCGGAAAATAGGGATGGAAACCGAGACCATCGGCATAATAACATCCTGTCCGTTGTTTTCAACCTGCATGTCGGTGCGTTCACCCACCGCTACATAATCAAGTCCGATTCCAAATTTTGGATAGCCGTTTTTTCTGGCAGCTGCTTCTGCTGCCTCATCCGACTGACGCATCAGCTCCAGCTTTTTCAGTACGGGGTGCTGCGCCATAAGTGAATCTTTATTCTGATGCTCTGGAAGTGAATCCTTCCGGGTAACCAAATCAATGGTTACTTCTTCATCTGCCGGTCTGTTCAGTAACTTATTGAAGGTGGTGACCAGCGGTTTTTCCTCTTTATTAAGGATATCCAGATTGGTGGATGCATCTTTCAGCATGATGTCCACCCTAAGCACATCAACCATAGAGCCTTTATCGTTTTCAAAGTTGCGCGTGGAAATGTTCTTGTACGATTTGAGAATTTCGATATTTTCCTTCTCAATTTGTCTCCATTCCCTGAGTTTGTAGATGGGAAAATAAGCTGCAGCCACCCGATAGTAAAGTTGGTTGCGTGCATCTACAAATTCCTGGAATTTAGCTTCTGCGGCTAATGCAGCTGCATTCTCTTTAGCTTTAAGAGTCCCGAACCACGGGAACATCTGAGCAAGCGAGAATTTTGCTTTTTGTGGCCCGAGTCGTGTTTCTACGGGAGAAACAAAATACCCGAATGAAAAGGTGGGATCGTCCAGTGAACTCACCTGCGGGACACGCTCCAGGGCTGCCTCAAACTCCTTGTATTTGGCCTGAAGGCCGGGATTGTTTTCAGCGGCTGTGGCGAAATAGGTTTGCAGGGATTGGGCGGTGGTGTTGGGGCCCAACCAAACGAAAAATGCCAGGATTAATATGATGTGTTTTTGTTTCATTTTTTTTGTTTTTATCTGTAGAGACGCCCAATTGGGCGTCTCTACCATTTGCGTTGTTTGGTTTAATAGACGCCCAATTGGGCGTCTCTACCATTAATTTCGGATTTTTCGTTCTTCACGTAAACTATACAACACAGGTACCACAAAATAGGTGATTGCCGCTGCCATCATACCACCAAACGCGGGAATGGCCATGGGAATCATAATATCGGCACCCCGGCCTGTGGAGGTAAGGATAGGCAACAACGCTATGATGGTGGTGGCTGATGTCATTACCGCAGGCCGAATGCGTTTCTCTCCGGCTTCGGTCACGGCCAAGCGGATGGCTTGCAGACTTTCTGGCTTTTTGCGACGGAAGCTCTGGTCGAGATAGGTTCCCATTACCACACCATCGTCGGTTGCAAGTCCGAATAAAGCAATGAACCCTACCCAAACGGCCACACTTAGGTTGACCGTCTGCACCTGAAACAGATCGCGCATATTGGTTCCAAAAATGGAAAAATCCGCAAACCAGCCTTGTCCGTATAGCCAGAGCATGATGAAACCTCCACTGAATGCCATGGCGATTCCGGTAAAAATCATCATAGAAGTGGTTATTGATTTAAACTGAAAGTACAGAATCAGAAATACGATGATCAGTACCAAAGGAACGATTATGGAGAGCCTTTTTTCGGCCCTTACCTGGTTTTCATAATTCCCCGAAAATTTGTAACTCACACCTGCCGGGACGGTCAACTCACCGCTGTCAATCCGGTCCTGGATGGTTTGCTGGGCATCATTTACCACATCTACCTCGGCATATCCGTCACGTTTGTCGAAAAGCACATAACTGGTCAGGAATGTCTCCTCGCTTTTTATCATCTGAGGGCCCCGCACATATTCAATGTCAATCACTTGTTTCAGTGGAACCTGTGCTCCGGTGGGGGTATTTATCAGAATATTTCCCAGTGTTGCGGGGTCATTGCGCAGCTCTCTGGGATACCGTACCCTTACAGGAAAGCGTTCGCGTCCCTCCACCGTTGTGGTGATGTTCATTCCTCCGATGGCAGTTTCGATGGTTTGCTGCACATCCTCAACATTGAGACCGTAGCGGGATATGGCCTCACGGTTGATGTTTAGATGAATATAGGGTTTTCCGATAACCCGGTCGGCAAAGGCAGCTTCGGCTTTTACCGATGGCACCTCTTTGAGTATTTCCTCGAGTTTCATGCCGAAAGCTTCAATGGTTTCCAGGTCGGGTCCATAGACTTTTATTCCCATGGGTGCCCGCATGCCTGTCTGAAGCATTACCAGGCGGGTTTCTATGGGTTGCAGCTTAGGGGCTGAGGTAACTCCGGGTATCTTAGCTACTTTCACAATCTCATCCCAAATATCGTCCGGGCTGTGAATGTGCTCACGCCAGTTGCGGAAATATAACCCGTCCTCATCGGGGATGAGGTCTTCTTTGGTAATGCCTTGTTCCAGGGCTTCCTGGTTGGTAATGGTGTCATGATCGGCAGTGATGAAACGGTCGTCACTGTCTGTTCTGAAACGGACGCGGTGTCCGCGTTTGCCCAAAGCGTATTCCGGTTTATAGTTGATCACATTCTCGTACATGGATATTGGCGCAGGATCGAGGGCCGACTCCACACGCCCTAGTTTGCCCACAGTGAGTTCCACTTCCGGAATGTTGGAAATCAGCATGTCCAGTTGTCCCAACACCTTTTGGTTGTATTCAACACCTGAGTGAGGCATGGATGTAGGCATCAGCAAAAAGCTTCCTTCATCCAGCGCAGGCATAAACTCTTTGCCGATTCCAGGGAGTGTATGCGTCAGTCCCGACCAGACTGAAGTAGTTCGTACATTAACACCAACCTTTTCGAAACCATTGGCCACAAACCCGAAAACGGAGTTGAATCCCAGCCAGATGGTAATTCCGAATATCATCAGGATGCCGGGAATCATCAGGAACGTCTTTTTGTTTTCAAGTGTCCAGGTGAGAATGGGTTTGTAATAACGTTGTAGAATTGTGAAGAACCCCAGAATTACTGAAATCAGTATGGCTACAAAAAGGATATTGAGCGCCACACTTTTTGCAGGGCCCAGAGGCAGCCAGTAGGTTGCCAGAATCCAGGTTACAGCGAGCAAGGCCACCACCAGTTCGGCATTTTGCAGCAAATGGTGATACCACCTGCGGTCGTCACGGTCGGGCATATCGTAATAGAGTTTGGCAAACCCGGTTGCCCCAAAGAGGAGAAGAACCGTTCCGCCCCATACAGCTCCGAAAATTAAAGCCACAATGCCAATTACTATTAAGATTCCATTGCCCCAAAGCGATGTTTTACGGTTTTTGATTTTCAATCCGAAAAACCAATGAGCCAGTGTGGGCAGAAACAACAGGGATACAATGAGAGCCGCTATAAGTGCGAAGGTTTTGGTAAAGGCGAGTGGTCCAAACAGCTTGCCCTCGGCCGCTTGCATTGTGAAAACGGGAATAAAGCTGACAATGGTGGTTGACACAGCAGTAAGAATAGCCGATGACACCTCAGCGGCTCCATTGTAAACCGTAGTAATGAGCTTTTGACCGGGTGGGGCATCATCAATGTGTTTGACGACATTCTCTGACAGGATAATGCCCAAATCGACCATGGTTCCTATGGCAATGGCAATTCCCGAAAGGGCCACAATGTTGGCATCCACGCCAAAGTAGCGCATTGCAATAAAAACCATCAGCACCGCAATGGGCAAAAGACTGGAAATCATTAGCGATGCCCGAAGATTATATATCATTACAATGATGACCAGTATGGTAATGAGAATCTGCAGGGATAATGCTTCTTCCAATGTTCCCAGGGTTTCATAAATCAGCTCTGACCGGTCGTAAAAAGGCACTATGGTGAGTTGACTTTCGGTACCATCGGCCAGTGTTTTGGTTGGCAGTCCGGTGCCGATTTCCTTTATTTTTTCTTTTACATTGTTGATGACTTCCAGCGGATTGGCGCCGTAACGTGCCACCACAACACCTCCTACTACTTCGGCACCATCCTTGTCGAGTGCTCCCCTGCGGGAGGCAGGGCCCAGAGAAACCCTGGCCACGTCTTGTATGCGAACAGGTATATTGTCGTGTACATCAACCACCGCTTTTTCGATATCTTCAACGGTTTTGATGTAGCCAATTCCGCGAACCAGATATTCGGCCTGGTTGATTTCTACCGTTTTGGCCCCCACATCGCGGTTCGATTTCTTAACCGCCGTCATTACTTTGTGCAATGGTATATCTTATGCTTTGAGCGCATTGGGGTCAACATCTATTTGATATTCTTTGACAAAGCCCCCAATTGATGCTACTTCCGATACTCCGGATGCCGCATTCAGTCCGTATTTTACATAGTAGTCCTGAACCGTACGAATTTCGTGTAAGTCCCAGCCTCCGGTGGGATTTCCCTCTTTGTCGCGCCCCTCAATGGTGTACCAATAGACTTGTCCCAGAGCCGTAGCATCAGGGCCCAGCGTAGGCTGAACATTCTCAGGAAGCAGGCTTGACGGAATGGAACTGAGCTTTTCCAATATTCGGGAACGCGACCAGTAAAATTCGATGTCTTCCTCGAATATGATGTAAATGCTTGAAAACCCGAAAATGGAGGAGCTTCGAATGCTTTTAACACCCGGAATACCTAAAAGATAAGTGGTAAGCG
>NZ_JADQBH010000167.1 GCF_016278715.1 Marinilabilia sp.
ATGTTGAACGGCGTGTCCACATTCATGGGCTGCCACTGAAGCTGCTGCTACGTTGCGTCCCTGATAAACATTCTCACTTAGATTGACCGTTTTGTTGGCCGGATTATAATGGTCGGACAAGTGTCCGCGCGATGGCAAAACCTTGACATCGTAGATGCCATTATCGTGCAACATCTTCTCTGCCACTTCGCGACCCGACAGATTACTGTCAAGCGGGGTTTTCGAATATTTTTTGAAGCGACGTTTCAGTTGAGAGCTGACCACCCAGCTGGCTATAAGGAAGAAAAGGAATATAAATAACAGTGTCATAGTTCAGTTTTTTAAAGCGTAAATATATAAGATTTTCATCAAAAAGGGTGCCAGGGGGAAACGGCTTTTGAGTTTTGAGTTGCGGGGTGAGGGCAGGATATTTCCTTTTTAGGGGTAAGCGTTGGGGTGCAGGTTCTGTGTTCCGGCTTTGGAGGAGAATATCCTGTGGAGAGGTGGCAGAACCCAAACAACTTCAGCCTCAACGACTCCCCTTAAAATCTGAAATAAATAAACGGCACCACTTCTGTTGTTCTGAATTGTAGTAAAAGAACGATGGCAACGGCCACTAGTGCCACTTTGGCAGTCCAGTGAATGGTGATGAACCGGCCCCGCAGGTTTTCTTTTAATGAGGCAGGCAGCCAATGAAGAATAAAGCCGAGACCAATAAGCAAATAAGATAGGAAATTGGATTGGATGGCAGGGATTACCATGTCGGCATGGAAAGCCGAGAAAACCCGTTTGGTCATTTGTAAAGCTCTGTCCAGGTCGTTGGCGCGGAACAGAATCCATCCGGCCACAACAAAATGAAAAGTGATGAAAAATCCTGTTGGCTTTGCCAGCCATCCTGGCATCAGCCGGGTCAGAGGTTTGAATAATTTATCTGTAATGAGTCCCAGACCGTGCCACATACCCCACAGAACGAAACGCCAGGAGGCTCCATGCCACAGGCCGCCCAGGGTCATGGTAATCATTTGATTGAGGTGGGTTCGGAAATTTCCTTTGCGGTTTCCGCCCAGAGGGATGTAAAGGTAATCGCGCAGCCAACTGGACAAAGAAATGTGCCACCTATGCCAGAATTCCGTAACTGACAGTGCCTTATAGGGGCTGTTGAAATTAAGCGGAAGTCTGAAGCCCAGAAGCAGGGCAAGGCCGATGGCTACGTCGGTATATCCGCTGAAGTCGCAATAAATCTGAAGGGTATAACCATAAATGGCACTCATGATTTCGAAGCCCGAATACAGAAAAGGGCTTTCAAAAACCCGATCCACAAGGTTGACAGCAATGTAATCTGAGAAAACCATCTTTTTCAAAAGCCCAGAAATAATGAGAAAAGTGGCATGCCATGCCTGCTTCTCGGTCAGTGAGAATTTGCGATACAGCTGGGGCACGAATTCCCGGGCCCTGACAATGGGCCCTGCTACTAATTGAGGAAAAAAAGATACATAAAATCCGAAGTCGAGGATGTTGTGAACCGGAGCTAACTGACGGCGATAAACATCCATGGTGTAGCTGATGGTCTGGAACGTGAAAAAGGAGATTCCAACCGGTAGCACGATGTCATCGATCTCGAAAGAACTGCCGAACACTGCATTGGAAAATATCGCCAGCCAGTCTTTGGCTTCCACACTCTGACTGGTAATATCGCTCAGGATATCGGCCAGAAACCAGGCATATTTGAAATATCCCAACATGCCCAGGTTGACCACCAGGCTTATTATCAGCAGTAACTTGCGTTTCCAGTGACGTGTGAAATGCTCAAGGGCCAGTCCGATGAAGAAGTCAGTTAAGGTGGAGATTACCAGCAGGAAAAAGAAATAACCGCCGGCTTTGTAGTAAAAAAACAAGCTCGCCAGAAATAAAAAGCCTGTACGGGCAGCCCGCTGCTTGTAAAACAGTGCATTGCCCAGTAATACAGCCCCGAAGAATACCCAGAACAGCGCTGAGGTGAACATAAATGGGTCTCCGGCCTGGTATTTCCATATTTCCTGCAGGGCACTCATGGTACTAAGGGGTTTTTCAGGTGTGTTTGCAATGAATCGAGGGCCGCCCAAATCTGGTCGCCGACAATCCTTGCGCCCCGCCCACTGAAGTGCATGTGGTCAGTCAACATCAGGGAAGGTGATTCGTTGGCCCATTTAATTGCTCCCTGTGTTCCTCCCATGGCTCTGTGCAGATCGAAAAAGGCCATTTCACACGCCAGGGTGGCAGATTTTTGGGCTTCGGAGATGAGTTCTGCATGTTCCATAGCCACCATTTCTCCTGCTTGCGATTCAGCAGCCGCCTGGACTCCGATAACCAAAACAGGTACGTCGGGCAAAAGTTTTCTCAGAAGCTGGAGCTCTTTGAGAAAATGAATTCGGTAAAAGTTGTAATTGTCAGTTTTGGTGGGTAAAACGTTGGTACCAAACTGAAGGATGATGAAACCGATGTTGAGTTGTTCCGACATTTCCTGAAGCATACTGTTGTCGGCAATTCTTATGCCTGGCCAGGGGCGTCCGCGCATCGGGAGGTTGTCAACGGCTACACCTCCGGTATGGTCGAGAGTAACGCCATGGATAACCGGACTCACAGGGGCCAAAAAACGAAATGTAACTTTTTTGGGGTAGGATGTTGCCTGATAACTCAGTAAATGAAGATTTTCTACGGAAGAGGTAAGGGTATCAGAGCGAAACTGACCATCCGTCTCTGCTTCGATGTACATTGGCCCAGTGCCGGAGGAAAGCATTAACCGTACATTTGGATATCTTCTAAGTTTCTGAGACTTCCAGGCAATGGGAGATATGGTAAATGCCCCTGTAGTATCGGAAAACCAGGCTGCTTTCCCGGGAAAACCATAGCGGACAGGATATGGGTAATCTTCCTTTTTGTAGCTGTAAGATAAGGTCCAGTTTCCGGAATTGGAGATAGAGACATTGGCATTGATTCGAAGAGGATCGATGGGCATTACAAATCCTGGACCTGAGCCGCCATACAATTTTTGAAAATGTCTGCGTAATACGGACGTGATTCTGTCGGCTTCAATTTGGCTGTCTCCCATGTGGAGTACCCTGATAACCCGGTAGAGGCTGTCGGCACTTTGAGCTTTGCGGCAAAACGACAAAAAAAGTTCCTGAAATAGTGGAGGGGCCGTTAGTACCGAGTCGGAAACGATTAGTTTTTTTCTTTTATCTGGGATGGAGTCTTTTGCCAATAAAGAATCCTGTGCAGGGACTATGGTGGTGTCGGCGAATATTTTTTCTGAATCAGCAATCAGGAGCCCTGCGGTTGAGTCGGGCAATTGTGATTCCTGTATTTCGCTGATATACCCGGGAATTGAAAAGTTGACACGCTCAAGCCACTGATCGAAAAGAACGACCAGTAGCGAGATAAGGAGGAAATATAAAAATATCTTAAACGGACGTATCATCCGGGGTTCCATTTGTCGTACAACGCTTTACGACTTAGGCTTAATTTTAAGTCGCTGCCCGGGCTTTATCTTTTGGGCATTGGTAATGTTATTTAAACGGAGAATGTCCGAATCTGTTACACCGGGATACTCCCTGGCGATGGACCATACACTGTCTCCTCTGCCTACCGTGTGGTAGATGTAATCGCTATCATCGCCCGTGTTGGCAAGTTGTTGACCCGCTGAAGAGGTAGAGGCATAGCCGCTTTTCTGACGGGCAACATTCTGATAGTGTTCTACCTGGTCTTTGTCCACGTATATTACCAGTTTTTGCCCCACTCTGATGACGTTTCTTCGGATGTTGTTCCAGTAACGGAGGCTGGAGGTATAAACATCAAACCAGTCGGCAATGAGTCCTACTACATCGCCCGATTTCACGGTGTAGTAAACCTTTTCTTTGCCCGGAGGGGGTGAAAAAGAGCTTGTAGAGGTGTTCCCCGGTTTGATTACCAGTTGGTTTTCGGGGAAATATTTGTCTCTGTTGTAATTGAGCACTGAGTCTTCGAGTGATACAAATTGAGTGGAAAGGTTAAAGGCCAGTCGCAGCGGATAGCTTTCTTTTTGTGCCGGAATAATATCTTTTCTGTACTGCGGATTCAGATGCCGGATTACATCCATGGGAACCTGCATGATTTCAGATATCTGAGAAAAATGCAATGGTTTCGATATCATTACCGTGTCGGAAGCTACCGGTAAATTGGGGGCCAAGGGGTTGAAATTATGTTCTCTGTGATATGTAAAAACATAAGTGGCGGCAATAAACGCGGGGACATAGCCTCTGGTTTCTCTGGGAAGCAAATAAAAAATTTCCCAAAAATTTCTTTTTCCCCCACTTCGGCGGATGGCTTTATTAACATTCCCAGGACCGCAATTGTAGGCCGCAATAACCAGTTGCCAGTCTCCGTAAATGTCATACAGGTCGCTGAGAAAATTTACTGCCGCCTCTGTGGACTTGTGTGGGTCTCTTCGTTCATCCACATACGAGTTTACTTCCAGTCCATACTGTTTGCCTGTGTAGTACATAAACTGCCACAGACCGGAAGCCCCGGCACGTGAAAATGCTCTGGGATTGAGCGCAGACTCAATAACCGGCAGGTATTTTAGTTCCAGGGGAAGTCCTTTTGCATCCAGGGCTGCCTCAAAAATTGGGAAGTAGTAATCCGATAGTCCCAGCATGCTCTCCACCTGTTCTCTTCGTTTGTTGGTATATAGATTGATGTAAGCCTTTACGTGACTGTTGTACGAGAGTTTGAACGGTGAAATAATGTTTTCCAACCGTTGAATGTAG
Source organism: Marinilabilia sp. (assembly GCF_016278715.1). Lineage (GTDB taxonomy): Bacteria > Bacteroidota > Bacteroidia > Bacteroidales > Marinilabiliaceae > Marinilabilia. The sequence goes on from NZ_JADQBH010000167.1 coordinate 4,764, forward strand.
ATTGAGTCGGAAAGAACACTTTGTTGTGTCAGTTCACTATCGTAGATGGTGTCCATCACCAGTCCGGGGTTGGAATTCATGTACCAGATGCTCACCAGACTGTCGAGCGATTCAGCAAACTGATCGAGAGTCTCCTCCGTAGTTATGGTTTTTGTAGTGTCGTTGTCGACAACCTGCGGATTAGCCGATTCAACGTTGGACAAAATAAAAAGTCCAAAAGCCACAGATAGTATTCTGAAGCAGTTTAGCAGTTTAATACTCATACTTTGTTTTTTTGATGATTCCGGGTTAAGAAGCGTAGCTTGATGCGGAATCAGAAATGGCCTGTTCAGTCCGCGATGTGCTGGTATTACGGTATTTTGTCAATTAGGTTTCAAATCATTTGGTTTTCAGAAGCTAAAAGCCATCTGGATCCCGATGGTGTTTCCTGTCACCGGATTGTAATCCATAATCACGGGCTGCACCTTCATGGACAGGTCATCACTCACATCAAAATTATAAAAATGGGCATCTACTGTGGCATCTATCATATTAAGAACATAAATGGCTGCCATTCCTATATAGCTGAGGTCGCGGTAACGCCGGTAATACTCCCGCTTGTTTTCCAGAGCCTGCTCAAACCAGTCGGCTAAAACGCCCGGAGTCTCCACATCTTCTGCGGTTAAAGTAACTGGGAGGACTTCGAGGTAAGATCTGTTCCCCGGGTCACGTATCAGAAAATCACGATAGGCATTTTTGTATTTGACGTAATTGGTCGAATTGAAGTGAATTGCATACCCCAGGCCCCCGATAGCACCATAAACAAGAGGCAGTTTCCAGTATTTTTTGTTGTAAATCTGCCCCAGCCCCGGAAAAATGGCTGAGTAAAAAGTGGCTTTATGGGGGGAATGGATTTTCTCTTCTTCCTCTCCTTCCGGAAAGATATCCTTCATGGTTTCTCCTTGTTGAAAAGAAACAGTATCCATTCGGTTTGTGGAAGTGGCTGTTGTGTCAGCGTTCTGGCTGAATTGTGCCTGGGTGTCAGTAACTCCCGACAGGAATAGCCCTGCAAAAACAAATAGTAAAGGAGCTACGGCCTCACGCAACGATTTAAAATCCATCCTCACCTTCTTGCGTTATTTGGTTTTTGCTTTATCCAGCTCATTAATAATTTTCTCCAACTCTTCGTCTGTTCTGAATGGAATAACTATTTTCCCGGTGCCGTTGTTGCTACGTGAAAATTGAATGTTGGTTTTGAAGAAGTTGGACAACTGCTGACGCAACTGTTCATATTCTGCGGGCAATTCTTCTTTCTTCTTGTCTTTCTTTTTAGATTCTTCTCCACGGGCAAATTCCCGCACCATTTCCTCCACTTTGCGAACACTCAGATCGTTTTTGACAGTCTGATGGAAGATTTTTATGCGGGCTTTTTGGTCGTCCAGATTAATGAGCGCCCTTGCATGGCCCATGGTAATCTGTTTTTCACGCAAGCCCAACTGAATTTCGGCAGGAAGTTTCAGCAGTCGAAGATAGTTTGAGATGGTTGAGCGTTTTTTGCCGACTCTCTCCGACATGCTTTCCTGGGTAAGGTCACACTCATCCATAAGTCGTTGATAACTGATGGCAACTTCGATGGGATCGAGATCCTCGCGCTGAATGTTTTCAACGAGGGCCATTTCCAGCATGGTGTTGTCCTCAGCCAAACGAACATAGGCCGGAACTGTCTTTAACCCGGCAATTTTAGCAGCTCTGAAACGACGCTCTCCGGCAATTAATTGATATTTGTTACCGGCTTTGCGAAGGGTAAGTGGCTGAATAATGCCAATTTCCTTAATTGAAGCTGCAAGTTCGTTGAGTTTTTCCTCATCGAAGTGGGAACGGGGTTGCCAGGGGTTTCCTTCAATTTTTTCAACAGGAATTTCATTGATTGCAGCTTCGGGTTTTGGGGCGCCTTGCCCATAATCTTCCGAGTTGTCAATCAATGCTCCAAGTCCTCGTCCCAATGCGTTTTTTCTTGCCATCTTGTATATTCTATGTTAATCAATAGTGCGTTAAAATTTTAAGAGGTTGTCAATCAGTTTCTATTATTAAAAAGGTGTTTTGTTAAAGTTCAGAATTACGGTATCATGCGCTTCTTCCAACTTCTAACCTTAAAAAAAGAATCTATTGTCAAGCCTCTGAAAATCAAACGGTCTATTAAAGGTTATTTGGCTGCTTTTTTCTTACTGTCAATCTTGGTCATGTTGTTTTTCTGCAACAATTCCCGGGCCAGATTCAAATAGTTCATGGCTCCTTTGGAGGATGCATCATACATCACCACTGCCTTTCCGTAACTGGGGGCTTCACTCAGCTTGATGTTACGGGTTATGAGGGTTTCAAAAACCATGTCCTGAAAATGTTTCTGGACTTCTTCCACAACTTGATTAGAGAGGCGCAGACGAGAGTCGTACATGGTCAGCAGAAATCCTTCAATCTCCAAATCGGGATTCAGGCGATTCTGAATAATTTTGATGGTATTCAACAGTTTACCCAGACCTTCCAGCGCGAAATATTCACACTGCACCGGAATGATTATCGAATCGGCTGCAGTGAGTGCATTTACGGTAATGAGTCCGAGCGACGGTGAACAGTCAATTAGAACAAAGTCAAACTGATCTTTGATCTTATTGATAACTCCTTTGAGTACTTTTTCACGGTCGGGCATGTTGAGCATTTCAATCTCGGCACCCACCAAATCGATGTGTGAAGGTAAAAGAAACAAGTGCTCAATTTCTCCCTCCTGAATTGCTGTTTTAGGATCTGCTCCGTCAACGATGCATTCATAAATGCTTGTCTCTACCTCTCGCAGATCGTAACCCAGGCCCGAAGTAGCATTGGCCTGGGGGTCTGCATCAACGACCAGCACGTTATATTCGAGCACCGCAAGACTTGCAGCCAGATTAATGGCTGTTGTGGTTTTTCCAACACCGCCTTTTTGGTTTGCTAAAGCAATAATTTTAGCCATAAAAAACAAAATTTATCTGTGTACAGAAAGCGGGAATATACCCATTTTTTGGCAACAGCCAAAGTTATACTTTTATTGAAAAAATACCGCCCAAAAGGCTATATATTTAATTAATAAACAGGTATTAAGCTTATTGCAAGGGGATTGCAGGGCTTGCACAAAGTTATAAAAATCCTGATATTTTCTGTGCTAAAGGGGATCTACATCTGTCAGGATGGTGACGTATTTCCATTGCGGACGGCTCAGTATCGCATTGGTGGCGTCGTTCATTAGTTGTTTGACATAGGATGGAGAGTGCCCTTTTTCAAATTTTAAAATAATGCGTGTCAGATATTGATTCTGAACACGGGCAACTGGTGGTTCCTGAGGCCCCAGCACTCGCTCTCCGAAAATAGCACGTAATCTGCCGGCCAGTTCATCTGCGGCTTTCTCCACCACTCCCTTGCTTTTGTGTTTGAGGGTGAGGTTGATGAGCCGGTAGAAAGGCGGATATTTGTAAAGTTGGCGTTCTTCAATCTGGGTTCGGTACATGGTCTGGTAATCATTTTCTACCACATATCCGATAATAGGATGTTCGGGAGATGAGGTTTGCAGCACAACAGTACCTTGCTTGTGTTTTCTTCCGGCCCGTCCGCTCACCTGTGCCATCATCTGAAATCCGCGTTCAAACGCTCTGAAATCCGGTATGTTAAGCATGTTGTCGGCATTCAGGATGCCCACAACACTTACATTGTCGAAATCAAGACCTTTGGTGATCATTTGGGTGCCGATAAGAATATCCACCCTGCCATCTTCAAAATCAGAGATTATTTTCTGATAAGATTTTTTGGATCTGGTGGTGTCTAAATCCATCCGGGAAACCCTTGCATCGGGAAACATCAGTTGAATTTCCTCTTCAATTTTTTCGGTGCCAAATCCATGGGTCGAAAGGGCAGGACTTCCACATGCGTTGCAGGTGGAAGGGGTGGTGACGGTATGGCCGCAATAATGGCAAACCAACTGGTTCATCTTTTTGTGATAGGTCATACTCACATCGCAAAAATTGCATTTTGGAACCCAGGAGCATACATTACATTCCAGAAAGGGTGAGAATCCACGCCGGTTTTGAAATAAAATGACCTGTTGTTTGTTTTGTAAGCTTTCCTGCACATGCTCCAACATAAGTGGCGTGAAATGCGACTTCATTTGTTTTTTTCTTCTGGCTTCCCGTGTATCGGTAATCAAAATTCTCGGCAGTTGAATGTCTTCATGACGGGTATTGAGTTCTACCAGAGCGTACTTTCCCTTCCGGGCGTTGTAGTAACTTTCGATGGAGGGTGTGGCCGTTCCCAGCAGCACTTTTGCCCCGTGCTTGTGAGCCAGCATGATTCCGGCATCACGTGCATGATAACGGGGGGCAGGGTCAAATTGTTTAAAAGAGTGTTCATGCTCTTCGTCCACAATTACCAGTCCCAGATTGTGAAAAGGCAAAAAAATGGAAGAACGCACGCCCAAAATTACCTGGTAGTTTTGATTTTCCAGTAGGTCACGATAGACTTCCACGCGTTCCTCACTGCTGAATTTTGAGTGATAAATGCCCAGTTTGTTGCCGAAATGTCGCTTCAGCCGGGTGGTTATCTGGGTGGTGAGGGCAATTTCGGGCAACAAATAGAGTACCTGTTCGCCACGGTTCAGGTGTTTTTCAATGAGGTGGATGTAGATCTCTGTTTTGCCACTGGAGGTGACGCCGTGAAAAAGTACAACTATCTGGTCTTCGAAAGCTTTTTCTATCGCATCATAGGCTGTTTGCTGGGCTGGTGAGAAGGTGCTTTTTTGTTGCACTGCTTCTGTGGTTTGTTCCAGTCGTCCTACCTCAAGTGCATATTGTTCAAAAATTTCTTTTTTGATAAGTTCGTTCAATGCTGAAGTTGCACTATTGTTTTCGTCCAGCAGGTCTTTGCGGGCAATTCCGGTTCCTTTAAGGACATTTCCGGCACCACCTGTTTTTTGGATGAGCGTCATGAGTAAATTAAGCTGCCTTGGGGCTTTCTCTAACAGGTCGAATGCCTCATGAAGCTTTTGTTCGGAGCGGTAATTCTCTGCTATTCGGAGGTAGTTCTCTGTTTTTGCTTTGTAACTTTCTTTGAGTCTTTCACTGACAAAAACAGCATTCTCTTCCATCAGTTTGTGCAGCAATGCCACGCTGCTTTTCTGATTCAGAAAAGTGTTGATCTCCTGGATGGAGCAAACTTTTTTTTCGGAAAGTAACGAAAGTACTTTTATTGCTTTCTCGGGAAGGTCATCCAGTTGAATGTAATCAGGGTTGTAATAAACTCGTGTTTCACTCTCGAGTTTTAGTCCGGAAGGCAATGCAGCCTTGTAAACTTCGCCCAGTGTGCATTGATAGTATTCTGCCATCCATTGCCAGAAATCGAGCTGAGAGGTATTGACTATGGGGGAAGATTCCAGAACCGACAATATTGGTTTGGTTTCGTAATCGGTTGGTTTGTTCTGATGTACGGAAAAAACAATCCCTGAATATTGCTTTTTTTTGCCAAAGGGCACTACAACCCTTATTCCGGGTTCCAGGTTCTCAACCATATCCGGAGGAACACAGTAGGTGAACAACCGTGGAAGTGGAATAGGCAATATTACATCAACAAATATTTCGGGATCTGTCATCTTTGTTTTTTTGATGGTGTAAAGTTATTAAAAGAGTTTTTGATGCCAATAGTCCCCGAATAAAAGCCTAAACGCAGAGAAATCCTTCGCAAAAGCTATGGATTTTGAAAGGCACAAAGGCACAACGCATTTATTTTCATGAGGTTGGATTTTGCCTTCTTTGTTTAGCAAGGAATCTGTTATCGGGTGTTTGTTAAAGTTTAACGCAATGTTTTTTCAAAAAGTAAGTTTCTCCGGACAATAGTGATTTATTTTCTCCCGGTGTACGTGTTGCAGTTGTTTTGATTGTCAAAGAAGTATAAAGGGTTTAAGGGTTTGGTAATGTGCTTTTAATTTTTAGTTAACACCGGCAGCTTTTCTTTGCTGTAGTATTTTTTTTGCTAAAACCTGTTTCTATGAGTTTTGCCGATTTTTCGAAAGTGGGGACTGTACCGGAGCACCTCAATCTGAGTGTGATCGATATGTGGACGCATGCACCTATTCATCCTGAACAATTTTACCGTACCGGATTTGAAAGTATCTTTTTCAACTATAACAGAGATTTTGCACTGAATTGTGTTTTGTCCTCTGTTGTGCCCGCCGAGAAAGAAATAGTGATAGCCGGTCAACACCATCTCAGCAAGGTTGTTGAAGCAGCTACTAAACTTGATATTCCGCATATTATTTTTAATGCATCGCCGGGGGAATTACCGCTAATGGAGACTTTTCTTTCTTCGCGCACAAATATTTCCCATATTGTATTGGTTCTTGAAAAGAATGACACTGGTATGGAACGGTATATTCAGCATCTGAGGCCGTTTCTTGAAGTCAGGGGAATTGATTTGATATTGTTTTGTACTTCATTTGTTCAGAGCATCAGCGACCGCACCAAAGGCGGTGTTGACTTTTTTATTGGAGGGTGGGAGGAGTTTCCCGAAAACTCTTTTGTTGTTGCCCGACGCAACCGGTTGGTGCAGACCGAAGGGAATTCGCGTTCACAGGATTTTGATTTATATACGTCCTGGCAATGGAGGCTTAAGGAACGTGGAACCAATATCCTTCCGATGGAGATGTAAAAAACGATTGGAAATTATTATTAGTGAAGGGTAGTTTCGGGTAAGACCGTAAGCTGCCCTTCTTTTTTAACCCCTTTTGAATGAAGTTTTAATTGCGTAAAGTAAAAAATGGTTAATTTGCCATTTCAAAAATATCAAAAAAGTTTGTTTAGAATGAGAGTTCACTTTATAGCTATCGGCGGAAGTGCCATGCATAATCTTGCCATTGCACTGCATAAAAAAGGTTTTCACGTGACTGGTTCGGATGATGAAGTTTTTGAACCCAGTAAGTCCCGTTTGAGTAATCATGGATTGCTTCCCTCCAAGGAAGGATGGTTTCCTGAAAATATTTCTGAAGAATTGGATGCCATAATCCTCGGGATGCATGCCCGCCCTGATAATCCGGAATTATTGAAAGCCCAGAAATTGAACCTGAAAGTTTATTCTTATCCGGAGTATCTCTATCAACAAACCAAAGGCAAAAAGCGGGTGGTAATTGCCGGAAGTCATGGAAAAACCACGATTACCTCCATGCTTCTGCATGTACTGAAAACCCTTGGCCGGAAATTTGATTTTATGGTTGGGGCCCAGATAAAAGGTTTTGATACGATGGTAGAGCTGTCGGATGATTCGGATATTGCCATATTTGAAGGGGATGAATATCTTTCTTCTCCAATCGACCGTCGTCCTAAATTTTTGTGGTACAAGCCGCATGTTGCTTTGGTTACCGGGGTGGCCTGGGACCACATAAACGTTTTTCCCACGGAAGAGGATTACAATTATCAGTTTGACCTGTTTGCCCGGACCCTTGAGCCGGGTGGTAGTTTTATTTATTATCAAAGAGATGCGGTACTTCAAAAGATTGCTTCAGAAAACCTGTCTTTGAGAAAGTTACCTTACGATGAGGTGAAAACTGTTTCCAGGGATGGAGAAACATTTGTAGAATATGACGGCGAGGAATATGAATTGAAGGTTTTTGGGCATCACAACTTTCAAAATCTGGCCGGTGCTTTATTGGTGGCGAAGGATATAGGGGTTCCTGAAAATGATTTCTGGGAATCGATGCAAAGTTTTGAAGGGGCTGCCCGGAGGCTGCAAATGCTGGGAGAGAATAAGGATGCTGCTGTTTTCTATGACTTTGCCCATGCTCCATCGAAAGTGAAGGCGACCGTAGCTGCCGTGAAAGACCAGTTCCCTGACAGGCATTTGCTTGCAGTTGTTGAACTTCACACATTTAGCAGCCTTAACGGTGATTTTTTACCCCAATACAAAGGCGCCATGGATGCTGCCGATGAAGCGGTAGTTTTTTTTAATCCGGAGGTTGTAGCTCATAAGCAACTGTCCGAAATCACCGAAAATGATGTGGAAGCAGCCTTTGCAAAAAAAGGGTTGAAAGTTTTTACAGATGGGATTAAATTTAAACAGTTCTTGGCCGGGCAAAAGTTGAGCCATGCCAATCTGTTGCTGATGACCTCCGGCAATCTTTGCGGAATAGATGTTTCTGCTATGGCCAAAGAAATAATTGAATAATGTTGTAACTATCCGCAGATAAGAGGCGTCATATATTTGTGTAGAGAATACTAAACCCTTTGCACTAATCTAATCTAAAAATTAAGTTATGAAGCTTTTTCTTTCTCTATCATTGATGTTCGTTCTTCTTACCGGTTGTCAGGTTGCCGGTTCACAGGAGTTGGCAGATCAGGCAGACCTTCGCTTTGAGGGTGTGCGCAGTATTCAGGTAAAAGGTGTTTTTTGTGATGTTTCCGTTAAGCCGGGCAACTCTGCTGAAGTACACCTTCTTGGTGAAATCAGAGTAACCCGTGGTGTTGAGGACTATTCCATCGAAACCACACAAGACGGGGATTTATTGAAAGTATGGGTGGAGTATCCCAAAATTATGAGGGGTATGGCTAAAGGCTTCTTGTCTTTTGAGGTTCCCGATGATGTGCTTTTGACCGTTGAGAATGTGTCGGGTAATGTGGATGTGGAAAAGATAGGAAGTGACAATATGAAGCTTTCGGGCGTTTCAGGAGATATCAGTGTTTCCGGTGCCGGGGAAAACTGTGTTTTACGCTCAGTTTCCGGCGATATTGATGCCTTGGTGATGGGAGGCAATCTGGAAGCTCATTCTGTGAGTGGGGATATTCGTGTAGCCAATGTGAAGGGTGATTTTTCGGGCAAGAGTACCTCCGGAAATGTTTCAGCTAAAATGGTGGAGGGAGCAACCTCTGTTCGTTCCACATCAGGCGATTTAATAGCAGAGAACTTGATGCAAGGGGCCTTTGTGAAAACAACTTCCGGAAAAATTCAGGTCAAGATCATGAAGGGAGAGCTGAATTGTGAAACGGTTTCGGGAGATGTGATTTTATCTGATATAACCGGCGTGTTGAATGCTTCCACTGTCAGTGGAGGCCTGCGGGGAACTGGTGTGATGTTTACCGGAGACAGCCGGTTTCGTTCTGTCTCAGGAGATGTGGAGATCGATGTGCTGAATGAAATTGAAACATTGAGTTTCCGGTTGAAATCAGGTTCCGGGCGTTTGAAAGCCGGTAATTCAACAGCTGATGAAAGGCTGGAGATATCAGGTGGTAATATTACTGTAACCGGTTCCAGCACATCAGGGAATCAAATTTTTGAATAGGAGGATTGACCAATCTTATATAGTTACTAACAAAAAAAGCCGGTTGCACATTGTGCAGCCGGCTTTTTTTGTATTATCAATTCGTTGTTTACTTTGAAACGAAATGGAAGTGCGGTCCAAAGCGATCAAAGGCTGCTCTTTCTAGCATTTCACGATGATCGGGGTGTGCCACTGAAATGATGAGACGGGCACGTTCCTGAAGCGTCTTGCCATAAAGGTTTACCGCTCCATGCTCAGTTACCAGCCAGTGCATGTTGGCACGGGTGGTGACCACGCCAGAACCTTCCAAGAGGACAGGAGCAATTTTGGAAACTCCTTTTCCGGTAACAGAGGGCATGGCAATGATAGGCTTTCCCCCTTCTGAATAGCCGGCACCACGGATGAAGTCGATCTGACCGCCAACACCTGAATAGTGGGTGGTTCCGATTGAATCGGCGCATACCTGACCGGTGATGTCAACTGACAAAGCAGAGTTGATGGCTGTAACTTTTTTCTGCTTACGAATTACATTCACACTATTGGTGTGTTGCACGTCCATCATGGCTACCTGAGGGTTGTCATTCACGAAGTCGTAAAGATCCTGAGATCCCATGAGGAAGGAGGCTACCATCAGCCCCTTGTCCAGTTGCTTTTTCTTTCCGTTTACCACTCCTTTTTCCACCAGGGGAAGAATTCCGTCGGAGAACATCTCGGTATGAACACCTAAATCCTTATGGTTACCCAATTCTGCCAATACCGCATTTGGAATACCACCAATACCCATTTGCAAGCAGGCACCATCTTCTACCAGTTCGGCAACATTGTGACCAATTGCACGCTCAATTTCAGAAAGGGGTGCGTTGTTGTGGATGAAAAGAGGCTCGTCATACTCAACAAAATAGTCAATGTCGCGCATGTTGATCTGGGCATCGCCCCAGGTACGTGGTACGTACTTGTTGATTTGGGCAATTACGATGTCGGCACACTCAATCGCAGCCAAAGTTGCATCCACAGAAGTACCAAGAGAAACATATCCGTGACGGTCAGGGGTTGAGACCTGAACCATTGCTATATTTACTTTGAGGTAGCCTTCGCGGATGAGCTTCTGGGTTTCGCTTAGAAATACAGGAATGTAATCGGCATAGCCGGACTGAGTCACTTTTCTGACATTTCCGCCAACAAAGAATGATTCCAGTTGGAAAATTCCTTCCAGCGCCGGGTCTGCATAGGGAGCAGGGCCCTCTGTGTGTATGTGCTGGATTTTAACATCTTTAAATTCACCTTTTTTGCCGCGCTCAACCATTGCCTTTATAAGGGCGTGGGGAGTTACTGCCACACTACTCATGTGAATGCGGTCTCCTGATTTAATTACTTTAACTGCCTCTTCGGCGGTTACTGTTTTATACTGCATGTCGAAATAATTTTATATAATGATGTTTTGATTCATTCCTGAAAATCGGTGCAAAAGTAGTCTTTTTAGTTCACTTTTCCTTTTATACCACCGCTTTGGAACCTGTTTTATAGCATATTTAAAACCATTCCGGAGAAATAGAGATTTATTTCTTTATTGATTTCAGGGGGGTTGAGTGAGGTTAGTGGACAGCTGTTATTTTTGTTTAAAAAAATATAAAATGGGGTTTCTAAAGATTTTGTTGCTCAGAGGCATCTTAAAAACCGATATCTGGGTTCATTCAATGTAAGACATTTGCAGTGTCGAATTTTTTAAATAGGGACCCCCTCAAACCTTTCCAAGAAGGTGAGTCGAAATTAGAGCCTTGCGTGTGTGGATTTCCGAATACAGGCGGTAATGGATTGCAGAAATTTTAAATAGCTTTTTTTTCTTTTACAGAATGTGTGAGATTTATGCCTGATGTGTGAGATATTAAATTTTATTGAGGACGGTTGTTTTTTGCAGATAGTTGGACATCGGAATAGATTATTTGTGAATAATGCAGGCTTAACCCATATTCTGGATGTGGTTCTTTTTATGCCTTGTTTTTTTCAATTCCTTCTTCTAACCTTAAGGTTCTGATATGGTTTAATCCTTTTTACTGTCTGGGGGGGCAAACAAAAAAAGCCACCCCGTTGGGGCAGCTTTTATTTGTGTGTTGAGAAATTCCCGAAGAACTACTCTTCTTTTTTAGTCTCTTCGTCAGAGGCTTCAGTTTTAGTTTCCTCAGATTTCGGCTCTTCAACTTTAGTTTCTTCCACCTTAGTCTCTTCAGCTTTAGTTTTCTCAGCTTCTTCGGCCTTTGGTTCTTCCACTTTAGTTTCTTCAGCAGGAGCTTCTTCCTGGGCTTCTTCAGCAGCCTCTTCAGTGTCAGCAGCTTCTTCTTTTGTTTCAGCTTCAGCTTCGGCAGCCAATTCGGCGTTTTTCTTAGCCAATTTCTCTGCTCTTTCGGCATTGACTTTGGCTTCCTGCTCGAGACGGGCTTTCCGTTCTTTTTCTGATTCAGAAGAAAGCAGGTCTTTCTTAGCCTGAATTTTTGCTTCCTTGTCTTCCATCCATTTCTGGAATCGACGTTCAGCTTCGGCTTCATCAAAAGCACCTTTTTTAACACCTTCGAGCAAGTGTTTTTTCATGAGCACTCCTTGGTAACTCAGGATTGCACGGGTTGTGTCAGTAGGTTGGGCGCCTTTGCCAAGCCATGTTAAGGCTTTATCGAAATCGAGTTCGATCGTAGCAGGATTTGTGTTGGGATTGTATGATCCAATCCGCTCGATGTATTTACCATCTCGTGGCGCCCTGCTATCTGCTACCACTATGTGGTAGTAAGCATACCTTTTGCGTCCGTGTCTCGCTAATCTGATTTTTACGGGCATGTTTCTTTTAAATTACAATTAAACAACCTACTTTTTTTTGCGACTGCAAATATAAGGGCTTTTTATCTATTTACGAAACCTCCTTCAAGTTTATTTTAAGAAGCTTACTTTCTTTGGCTTAAATGAGTTTTCTCAAGGGCATTGATTTGTCCGTAGTGGTTGTCTTCCTCATTCGTTTACCAGAACCGTTTACTTTCTTTTTTGTTACAATTAATCCATGAGTTTGGTTCAAGAGGGTATGTATTTTCACTATTGTTCTGGGAAACTGAGAAGTTATGATTTAGATTGCTTAAGTTCACTCGCAGTGACCCCCCCATTTGCTATAGGACTATAGGGGGAAAGTGGTCGAGTAATTTTTAAAACGAATAATTTAGAACAATAGCCCGTTACATTTTTAGATATAAGAATTAAGATAATTCGTATTGTGCTGATAATTTGCGTTTTAATACATAACAGATTTTAGGCATAAAAAGCTGATTCAGAGGTTTTGGAAAAATTTTAGGGACTATTATTAAAAGTGAGAATTATTATATGACCTGGCTCATCCATTGTTTTATGAATTTCATCAACCAATGAGTCGATTTATTTTTTTACTGATGAATTTAAATAATTTTGTAGGTTCATTGAAACAGTTCTGAAAAGCATTATGGATTTGATACCTTTCACACACTTACACGTTCACTCTCAATACTCTATCCTTGATGGAGCGGCCAGCGTAAACGATCTGGTCACCAAGGCAAAAAGTGACGGAATGAAAGCCCTGGCGTTAACCGACCATGGAACCATGTTTGGCATAAAGGAGTTTTTTGACACCTGCAAAAAGAATAATGTCAAGCCAATTTTGGGGTGTGAAACATATGTTGCCGCACGTACCATTTATGATAAGAGCGATAGTAAGCTCGATGGGCGTGGGGATCACCTGATTCTGCTTGCGAAGAACCGGGCCGGGTACCGTAATTTATTAAAAATAATCTCTGTAGCTAATATAGAAGGCTTTTATTATAAACCCCGGGTTGACAAAAACCTTTTAGAACAATACAGTGAAGGGTTAATTGTCACTTCCGCCTGCATAGGGGGAGAAGTACCTCAGAAAATCATGGCCGGAGATTTTGAGGGAGCTAAGGAAAGTATTCTCTGGTTTAAGCGGGTCTTTGGCGACGATTATTATCTGGAGTTGCAGCGTCATCCCGCAGAAGATCTGAAAGCACGACATGACGTTTATGACAATCAGGTGTTGGTGAATGAGAAACTGTTGGAGTTTTCCAAAGAGATGAATGTTAAAGTGATTGCTGCCAACGATGTCCATTTCACCAATGCCATAGATGCAGAGGCTCATGATTTGTTGATTTGTCTGAATACAGGTAAAGATTTTGACGACGAAAACCGGATGCGCTATACCCGGCAAGAGTGGTTTAAGACGACTGCCGAAATGAACGAACTGTTTAAAGATGTTCCGGAAGCCTTGCAAAATACTATGGAAATTGCTGATAAAGTGGAGATGTACGAGTTGAATTCTGCTCCCATTATGCCATTTTTTGCCATTCCGTCCGATTTTGGAACTTTCGAAGGTTACAAAGAACAATTTCCGGAGGAGAAACTTAGAGAAGAATTTGGAGACCGTTACGATGCGCTAGGGGGTGATTATGAACACCTGGTCCGTGTAAAACTGGAATCTGATTATTTGACTTATCTTGCCTTTGAAGGGGCAAAAGATCCTATGCGTTATGGAGACCCAATTCCTGATAATGTAAAAGAGCGTCTTGATTTTGAACTGAATACCATCAAAACGATGGGGTTTCCGGGTTACTTCCTTATTGTTCAGGATTTTATTAATGCTGCCCGTGAGATGAAAGTGCTTGTTGGGCCCGGCCGGGGTTCGGCAGCTGGTGCTGCTGTTTCTTACTGCGTGGGAATTACCAATATTGACCCAATTAAACACGACCTTCTGTTTGAACGATTTCTCAATCCGGATCGTATTTCCATGCCCGATGTGGATATCGACTTTGACGACGACGGACGTCAGCTGGTGCTTGACTGGGTGACCGAAAAATATGGCCGGGACAAGGTCGCACATATTTGTACTTTTGGGACAATGGCAGCCCGGTTGGCCATCCGCGATGTGGGGCGTGTGTTAAAACTACCACTTCCTGATACCGATAAACTGGCAAAATTGATTCCCGAACGACCCGGAACCAAGCTTGCAAATGCTTATCAGCAAGTACTGGATCGTGAGAGAGAGACCGGAAGTATCGATGGAGCTATTGCTAAAATTGATATTGATTTGAGAGCCGCCCGGAATAGCGGAAATGGCAAACTAGAGGGGAAACTTGAGGTTTATAAAATATTTGCCGATCGCATTAAGGAAGCTCGCACCCATGGGGAGGAAAAAGTCCTGAAAACTCTGGAGCTGGCCTGTAGGTTGGAGGGTTCTGTGCGTCAAACCGGGGTACATGCCTGCGGGGTGCTTATTGGCAGGGATCCTCTGGAGCAGCATATACCGTTGATTCCCACCAAGGAAGAGAACCTGATGACGACCCAGTACGATGGGCGTTATGTGGAGGCCATCGGTTTGTTGAAGATGGACTTCCTGGGGCTTAAAACGCTTTCGATTATTAAGGAAACGCTCGACAATATAAGACTCTCGAAAGGGATTGAGGTAGATGTTGAAACATTGCCTCCTGACGATAAAGAGACTTTTGAGTTGTTTGCACGGGGAGATACTACAGCTATCTTTCAGTTTGAATCGCCCGGGATGAAAAAACACCTGCGGGCATTGGAACCCAACCGGTTTGAGGATTTGGTGGCAATGAACGCCTTGTATCGACCGGGCCCCATGGAATACATCCCCGATTATATTGATCGGAAACATGGTCGTAAGGAAATCAATTACGATCATCCGATGATGGAGTCTTTTTTGAAAGATACTTACGGCATTACCGTGTTTCAGGAGCAGGTGATGCTTTTGTCGCGTGCATTGGGTGGTTTTACCCGTGGAGAATCGGATTCTCTGCGGAAAGCGATGGGTAAGAAACTGGCCGACATGATGGCCAAGCTTAAGGATAAGTTCCGCGATGGCTGCCTGAAGAACGAAGAATTTGTGGAAGGGTGTAAACAGGTAAATAAAAAGCCTGAAGAACTGATTGAAAAAATTTGGAAGGACTGGGAGGCTTTTGCCAGTTATGCATTTAATAAGTCACACTCCGTATGCTACGCCTATGTAGCCTATCAAACCGGATACCTGAAAGCCCATTATCCTGCTGAGTTTATGTCGGGAGTATTGAGCCGGAACCTCAGCGACATTACCAAGATCACCACCTTTATGGATGAGTGCCGGCGAATGGGCCTGGAGGTACTTGGACCTGATGTGAATGAAAGTTTCCGCAAGTTCACGGTAAATCTGCAGGGAGCTATCCGTTTTGGAATGGCCGGTATCAAAGGGGTAGGTGCAGGAGCCGTGGAAGAGGTCATTCGAAAACGTGAAGAGGGAGGACCTTTTAAAGGTATTTTTGATTTCGTGGAAAGGGTTAATCTGCAGACAGTCAGTAAAAAGAACCTTGAGGGACTGGCATCCTCCGGGGCATTTGATAATCTGGATGACTTTAACCGTGCCCAGTATTTTGCTATTTCCGATGGGGAAGACGGTACGTTTATTGAGCGGCTTCTTCGCTATGGAAACCGTTATCAGATAGATAAGGCAAGCAGTCAGGTGTCATTATTTGGCGCTGCAGACATGACGGGTGCCGTGAAGAAACCCACGCCGCCTAACGTCCCTGAATTCACAAGTATTGAAAAACTGAGCCGCGAAAAAGAGCTAATTGGCATTTATTTGTCGGCTCATCCTCTGGATCGATTCAAACTCGAGTTGAAGCATTATTGTAATATGTCGCTCGGCGAACTGGATGATCTTTCCTTTGTTAATGGGAAGAATTTTATTGTAGGGGGTATGGTTACGGGAGTTCGGCGCGGAGTTACCCGGATGAAAGAGAACCCTTTTGCCATTATTACCATTGAGGATTATTCCGGCTCACACGAATTCCCGCTGTTTGGCAGGGATTATACCGATTTTAGCAAATATCACAATGTTCCCGAGGATGGCAGTATCTTTTTGTTGATAAAGGGGAAGGTGCAGCCCAAAAAATACCGGCCCGAAGAGTTGGAAGCGAAAATTAATTCCATTTCATTTCTCAACGAAGTGTTGGATACTCATGTGCAGAGTTTGTCCCTGAATATTGCATTGGATAAGATTACTGACGATCTGGTAAATGAGTTGGCCAATGTCATGCTCGAGAACAAGGGGCACGTTTCTCTTCGTTTTAATGTGTTTGATCCTGCTAATGAGAACTACCGCATTCAGATGTTGTCGCGTTCGGCACGAATAGATCTGTCACAGAAAGATGTGTTGCAATTCTTTGATGAGCATCCCGAACTGCAAATTAAGCTGGGATAGTTTGTCCCGGAGCTGGGAGGTCTGAAGAAGATTGTCTGGCTGGGACTTCCCTGCAGCGCCATTTCTAAAAAAGTTTTATCTTTGAACAAGAGCAATAAAAGTGTGTTATTTAATTATTGCTTTCTGACAGGGGATTTCCCTTTTTGAGTGAGTTTATTTTATTGATATAATTAAAAAAATAAGTTATGACTGTTGAAGTAACAGATGCCAATTTTGAGGAAATGGTATTGAAATCTGACAAGCCGGTTTTGGTTGATTTTTGGGCAGAGTGGTGTGGACCCTGCCGTATGGTGGCTCCTATTGTGGCTGATTTGGCCGAAGAATACAAGGACAAGGCCGTGCTGGCCAAAATGGATGTGGATTCAAATCCGGATACTTCCGTGAAATTTGGAATCAGAAATATTCCTACCATTTTGTTCTTTAAAGGTGGGGAAGTGGTTGACAAACAGGTGGGTGCTGTGCCGAAGGCTGCGCTTGCATCTAAACTGGATGCTATTATTTAGTCGTGCAAAGTCAAAGACTTATAATTTCACAGTCTTGCTGAACACACTGTTTGAGGCATTAGGATTTTTTCCAAATAGAGTCTGCCGGTTTCATCAAAATGAGACCGGCCGGCTTTTTTTAATATCACAATATTTTATTACGATATTCTGTTGTGTTCATGCAAGTATCAGATTACAAGTTATTTATAGGCAGGCGGAATTGTTATTCAACACTTTGATAATAAAAACCTTGCGCCTTTGCGTTTAGGCATTTCTAATGGACTATTGTTAGATAACAGTCTGTTCTTGTGGACTATATCTGGTTTAATTCCTTCTCGTTGCCTAATGTTTCTTATGTGGTTCAAAATCCGGGAACGAACTTATCCCAGAATCATTCCAACAACTGTGGCCGAGAGCAGAGACGCCAGTGTTCCGGCCAGCAAAGCACGTATGCCCAGTTGGGAGAGCATGACTCGCTTACCCGGAGCCAGTGCCCCGATGCCTCCAATCTGAATGCCGATAGATGCAAAATTGGCAAACCCGCACAGTACGTATGTAGCCATGATTACTGATTTTTCATGCATAAAGGCTCCTGCATCTTTCAATTCGCCCAGACTCACATAACCAATAAATTCAGTCATGATGAGCTTTTCGCCAAGCACCCGGCCTACCAGGTCGATGTCCTGACTGCCCACTCCTAAAACCCACATCAGCGGGGCAAAAATGTATCCCAGTAGGAACTCAAGCGACAATCCGTTGTACTGCCCGTCGGTGGCAGAGGCAATCATTGTATTGAGAGTAGTCCAGTCGCCTACTTTCAGAAGAATAAAATTCATCATGGCGATAAGGGCAATAAAGACCAGTAACATACCGGCTACATTTACAGCCAGTTTGATGCCTTCTGTCGTGCCATTGGAAATTGCATCCAATACGTTTTTTCCTATTTTCTCTTTGGGAACTTCTACCTCTTTGCTGATTTTTTCGGTCTGGGGTACCAGCATTTTTGAGATGATAATGACCCCTGGAGCAGCCATGATAGATGCAGCCAGCAAGTGTTTGGCATAAATTAGTTCCTGTAGGGGATCGCCGCCTCCCAGTACTTTAATGTAAACGGCCAGCACTCCACCTGCCAGGGTTGCCATACCTCCCGACATGACCAGCATGATTTCGGAACGGTTCATCTTTTCCAGGTATGCTTTTATCATGAGTGGAGACTCGGTCTGGCCCAGAAAAATATTCCCTGCCACCGAGAGACTCTCTGCCCCGGAGATTTTAAGCAATTTGGTCATGCCTTTGGCAAGCCAGTAAACGACCTTTTGTATGATGCCAAAATAGAACAATATGCTTGTAAGGCCCGAGAAAAATATGATGGTGGGCAGAATGGTAATGGCAAAATTGAGTAATGGTTGTTCTATTTCTCCGCTGACCAGACTTTTGAAAAGGAATTTTGCACCGGCATCCGAGAAACCGAGAATCTTCACAAATATTTTTCCTAAAACATCAAAAATCGACTGCACAAAAGGAATATACAAAATGGCAAGAGCCAATATCAGCTGAATGATGAGTCCTGTGCCGACAACACGCCACGAAATGGCTTTGCGATTGGTGCTGAATAGCCAGGCCAGAAACATAATAAGGGCCATTCCCAACATACCTCTTAAAAGGCTCTCAAGGCTAAATCCTCCTCCCTGAGCAACCACCGGGTTGTTGGTGGCGTGTAGCATAACGGGAGAGGCAAAGAGTAAAAAGACGACCGGCAGAATCCTCAGAATAGTTCGCTTCATTTTGTTTGGGGTATTTTTGTTGAATGGTTTGGTATGACCTGTATTGTCAACGAATGGCCCGGAAATAAAAGTGAGTTGATTGAGACAGGTGGAACAGTGTTTTTGGTTTACTTAAACAGGCCGGGTAAGGCCTGCGGATTTTGTTTAAAAGAATTAAATCTATTTTTCCCGACGTTGTATTTCGTCGCGTATTTCGGAGGCTTTTTCATAATTCTCATGATCGATGGCCTCATCCAAAAGGTGGTTTAGTTCTTCAATCGACTTCTCTCTAAGGGGATTGGCTGTTTTAGGAGAGGAAGGTTTTTTCTCTTTTTCCTGTGTCGGATTCATTTCATCCTGGTCCCCAAAATCTAATACAATTCCCGCCTTTTGCATGATTTCTTCATAAGTAAAAATGGGACAGTTGAATCTTAGTGCCAGCGACACTGCATCCGAAGTTCTGGAATCTATCCGCACTACTTCATCATTGTAAAGACACACCAGTTCGGAATAGAAAATGCCTTCTTCGAGCTTATAGATAATAATTTCCAGTATATCCACTTTGAAGGCACGGGCAAAATTTAAAAATAAATCGTGTGTAAGCGGTCGGGGAGGTTCAAGCCCTTCAAGTTTTATGGCGATAGATTGCGCTTCAACAGCTCCGATAATTATAGGAATTCTGCGTTCACCCTCCTCTTCCGCCAAAACCAAAGCGTAAGCTCCCGATTGTGTTTGAGAGTACGATAGACCCAGTATGTTAAGTTTAATTTTTGTTTTGTCCATTGAATTTTAATTTCTGCATTCCGATTCGCTTGTACTGAATTTCGTGTGAGATATGTTAAATTAATATCGCGCAATTTGAATAGTAAACAAATATAGAAAATTGTTTTGACAATAGAGGGTACTCACTAAAATCGGGTTTCTGACACGCTGGAAACTCAAATTCGCAGGAAGAATTTTTGCAGTTTGGGATGGAACGAAGTGGCTGCCAGAATTACAGATGGCATCAGTGCTGGCAAAGCAAGATTAAAAAACCATAAAACCAGAGAAGACATCACAATTCCCGGTTCTGCAACAGCCGTGCTGCCAAATATCATTATGGCCAGGGTAGCCCGTATGCTCAAATCGCCGGCACCTGCTGATGGGATAAACGATAAGGCACCGTAAAAAATAAAAATTGCATAAAGTCCGTTGCGAATATCATTTAGTCCGAAAAAATGTAACAAAATGAGAAATTGAAACGAGAAAACAGAATATCGGATCGTGGTCAGCAGCAATACATGAAGAATAGCGCTCTTTTTGGTTTGCTTAATCATGTCGAGCCTGGTTTTTACCAGGGATAGAAAAACCGTGAAATACCTCATTCGTTTAAGAATCAGCCATAGTGCTAATATTAATCCGGAGATGACTGTTAATGGCAATAATAAGGACGATGAGGCAGTGGAATTTACAAGTAAAGTCAGATAGTCGCCTGCAGAGTGTGTTGTCCAGAGCAGTGCCCAAATGGCAGCAAAAAGGATGACAAAATTCTGGATGATACTTCCGATAAGGGACAAAACGATGATTTTGCTTTTTTCCCCCGAAGGATAGAAAACAGATTTTCCGATCGGATCTCCTGTGCGGGCAGGGGTAACCATTCCCAGTTGAATACCTTTGAGTACCTGAACAAATGCCTCCCTGAATGAGATGAACCTGACGGGGCGTGCCAGAATTTGCCATTTACGGGTTTCCAGAGCTAAGTTCAGGCCCATCAGCGAAAACTGAAGCATTAAAAGGGCAGGAAGTTGTTGTTGATTGGTTTTTAAATAGTCAAGGAAAGCTCCCCACTCTGCAAAAGACCATAATTTGTAACCTACCCATACCAGCGCCACTGCTGATATCAGCATTAGTATTCGATTGATGTTTATCTGTGCTCTGCGCATCGTCTTACTCCTTTTTATTGATCAAAGGTATTGCTACGAGCGAAAGCAATCCGGTAATCATAATCATTCCATTTAGAGAACCGTGAACCAGCAAAGCAAAAGCAGCTGCCTGAGGTGCTTGCACGCCAAAAAAGAGCAGGGTGGAAATTACCATGAAATGATAGGGCCCAATTCCCCCTTGCACCGGTGCCACCATTCCGAAACTTCCTAAAACAAAGACTGCCAGCCCAGCTCCGGGCCCCAGCTCTCTGGTGAAAGGGAATCCAAAGAAACACACGTAAATCATCAGGAAGTAAAGGACAAAAATCAAAAGGGTGTGAAGGAAAAAGAGCGGTTTGTTCCTAACGTTTCTGTAAGAGAAAAGGCCTTCCTTGAATTTCAGCCACAGGTCTTTCAACCTGAAGTACATCTGGCTGTTAAGAATATTTTGCCTGAAAACCAGAATGGCTCCCCCGGCAAATAGAATAATCAGGGCAAACCACCACGAGGAAAAGAATTTAGCTAATCCTGATAAATCCATTTTGTTATTGACGAAATCAGCAAAAACGTTGTATTGAAGAACAATCATCAATCCCAAAGCAAGCAAAAGCATGATCAGATCTAAAACTCGTTCCGTAACGACGGTTCCCACCAGGCGGGTGAATGAAAGTTTTTCATATTTGCTGAGAACACCGCACCTGGATATTTCGCCCATTCGTGGGATGGCAAGGTTGGCCAGATAGCCGATCATTACGGCCAGAAAGGTATTGACAGCTCCCGGGCGCTTTTCAACAGGCTCAATAAGCATTTGCCAGCGGATTGTGCGACTAATGTGACTCAATAGCCCCATAATGAGGGAGAGAACAATCCACCCGTATCCCACATCGTTTTTCATGATTTCCAGCAGCTCATAGGGATTTTGATCCTTGTAAAGCCACCAAAGAATTATGATTCCCATCGACAAAAAGAGGAAGATGCGCAGACCTTTTTGTATTGATTTATTCATTCTTACTAGGTTGTCACTTGCTGATCTAAGGCAGATTATTTTGTTTGGTTAACCGGGTTCATGTTCGGGAAATAATACAAATTACATAAAATAAATGGTGGTCAATAATCGTCTCCCCACATAAAAACTTTACCTTTGCCCCGAAAATAATTTACAATTTTACAAAATACGAGCCTTTTTGCCAAAAGTTTTGTTTTTTATCAAAGTTGTTTGTTACTATGGAAGATGAGGAGAGTCAAACCCAAAAAATACTTAGGCCAGCATTTTCTCAACGATCAGCATATTGCTATGCAGATTGTGGAGTCGTTGCCCATCCCGCCTTTTAAGGTGTTGGAAATCGGGCCTGGTATGGGTGTGCTCACCGAACATCTCTCTAAAATCCCCGATATTGACCTCTCTCTGGTGGAGCTCGACACCGAATCGGTGGATTATCTCAATGTTCATTACCCAAATCTTTCATCAAAGATAATTGCTGCCGATTTCCTGAAAATGGACTTGTCGCAATATTTTTCCGATGAGTTTTCTATCATCGGAAATTTTCCTTACAACATTTCCAGTCAGATTTTCTTTAAAGTTCTGGAGCATCGCGACCTGGTTAAGCATGTTACCGGTATGGTGCAACGTGAAGTGGGAAAAAGACTTACTTCGGGCCCCGGCAGTAGAGAATACGGAATTCTTAGTGTGTTGATGCAGGCCTGGTATCATCCCGAGTATCTTTTCACGGTTGATGAGCATGTTTTTACTCCCCCACCTAAAGTGAAATCCGCAGTCATCAGGTTTACCCGTAACGATGTTATTGACCTTGGATGTGATGAAAAACTTTTTTTGAGAGTTGTAAAGACCGGCTTTAATCAGCGCCGCAAAACACTTCGAAACAGTCTTAAAACGTTTGGAATTGTTGCCGGGGAGGCCCATACACAGGCAATACTACAGAAGAGACCTGAGCAATTAAGTGTGGAAGAGTTTGTTGAACTTACAAATATAGTCGCTGCATCGTTATAGATGTATTGTTGAACTTCAAAAAACTAAGGGGTATGGCCAATTTTGAACTGACCAGAGAATTTGTGGATGACCTGAAGTTGCTGATTGACAATCAGGACAATGAATCAGTATCCCGGATTCTGGAGGAAATGCACCCCGCCGATATTGCGGAAATCTACGAAGAGCTCAATATTGAAGAGGCAAAGTATATCTATTTTCTGCTGGATGATGACAAGGCAGCGGATATGATTATTGAGTTGGATGAGAATGATCGTCTCAAGTTCCTCAGTGCTTTGCCCAGTGAAGTTATTGCCCGTAGGTTTATCGATAAAATGGATTCGGATGATGCTGCGGACGTAATCTCTGAATTTAACACTGACAGACAGCAGGAGGTACTCTCTTATATTGAGGATGTCAATGTGGCGGGTGATATTGTTGACCTTCTGAACTACGACGAGGATTCGGCCGGGGGTCTGATGGCCAAAGAGCTCATTAAGGTCAAGGAAAACTGGTCAATTCCCACTTGTCTTCGAAGCATGAGACAACAGGCAGTTAATGTGGATGAGGTATACTATGTTTATGTGGTGGATAATAATGGTGTTCTGAAAGGAACACTTTCGCTGAAAAAAATGCTTCTCAGTCCTGTGGATAAGCATGTTAAAGATATTTATTATTCTGATGTTATTTCGGTTGGGGTGGATGCTACTTCTGAGGAGGTCAGTAACATCATGACCAAATACGACCTGGTGGCTCTTCCTGTTGTTGATGCGGTGGGACGGCTTGCGGGACGAATTACCGTTGACGACGTAATGGATGTGATGCGCGAAGAGGCTGAGAAAGATTACGCTCTGGCATCGGGTATTACCGGTGATGTGGAATCGTCGGATAGTGTATGGGTTTTGACGCGTGCACGTGTTCCGTGGCTGCTTATCGGCTTGCTTGGAGGATTATTCGGCTCCAGAGTGGTCGGGAGTTTTGAAGGGGTTCTGGATATTTATCCGCAACTGGCCTTTTTTATGCCCCTGATTGCTGCCATGGGCGGGAACGTGGGTATTCAGTCGTCCGCCATCGTGGTACAATCCATCGCTGCAGGAACCATGGGATTCGACTCACCCCTGAAACGACTTTTTAAAGAATTCAGCGTTGCGTTTTTGAATGCGACAGTGCTTTCTGTGCTTGCATTTGCCTATAATTACCTTATTGGCTCGCCTGATGCACTCACTCTTACAGTTTCAGGCGCTATGTTTTCGGTGGTGATTTTTGCTTCGGTTTTTGGCGCACTGGTTCCTTTGTTGCTGAATAGAATTAAGATTGACCCCGCGGTGGCTACCGGTCCGTTTGTGACTACCTTGAACGACATTATCGGAATGGGAATTTATCTGACTATCGGAACTTACTTTTATCAATTGCTGGTGTAAGATTTTTAACATAGAAAGCGGGGGTTGATTTTTGTTTTACCGAAAATCAACCCCCGCTGTTTTGTAAGGTAATCTTTACCCGGTATTCATAATTATCTGGACTTTTTACCCCAATAGGTAGCGTTCAGATTTTTTTCCGTTCCTGCGTAAACGATGGTTACCCGTCGTGGGGTGGCTTCCCAGTCAACTTCGCGTTCAACGCAAACAATGACATTGCCCAGAGTGAGTTGTTTTTTTTCTTCATCATAGCTCCAGTCGCCTGTGAGGGCTCCCGACATTGTGCCGTCGGCATTAAGCGTGAGGGATGAAGCGGTGTTTTGTTGCGCGTATTTGTATTCAAGTTTTATGTGTTCCCATGTTCCAACAAGTGAATCTTTGGTTATTGTTCCATAATCCGGAACATCCGCAAAACGTTCGGGCAATGCGATTGGCCACAGATTATCGGGCTCACTTGCAGAAGCCGGACACCACACAATTTTGCGTACGTGGCCCATCATAATATAGTTATTAACGCTTTCCGGCAATCTTCCCTGCGACATGTAGAACCATTCGTTGGTATCTTCCTTCTGGAAAACGGCGCAATGTGAGATGCCTACCCATCCGGGGCTGAGATTGAACTTGTAGGGGTGGGTTACAATGGGGTAGGAATCTCCTTCTCCTTCTGTGAAATTATGACCTCTGATGTCAACATAAGGCCCTTCGATATTTTCGCTTCTGACCACCCGTGTGTTGTAGGGAACGCCAAGACCATCGTAGGCCATGAACAGATAGTAGTAACCATCCTTGTAAATAATTTCCGGTGCTTCGCTGGCCTGCCAACGAGAGTTTGCATTGCGTGTGCCAATTCTTTGCCCATATCGGGCTGTCAGTTCGCTGGCACTGTCGGCATAAGGTTCACCGAGTGTGTTGACCGGCTTACCGGTGGTTGCATCTACTTCCAATAGCGCAAATCCACTGTGCCAGGAGCCGTGTATCAGATAATGTTTCCCTCCGGGGGATACAATGTACGTTGGGTCAATGGCATTGTAATAGAAATATCCACTCCAGTCATTCGTGCTGGCGCGACTATAGTCCAGTCCAAGATCTGAAGAGGACGTTGTAACAAACCCTTTGTCTTCCCATACTGCTCCGGAAGGATCTGTCGATTCGCACATACCGATGAAGGCACGTTCTGTCCAGCTTCCATCAAAAGCTGTTGAAGTTGGATTACCTGTTTTTATGTAGTTATTAATTACTATGCTGTAGTACATACGCAGGATTTCTTGTCCTCCAACGTTTACGCGTCGGACTACCGGTGCCCAATACCCGTATTGGATTTCTTCTTCGGGAATGGCTTCCAATCCCATTCTTGACCGGACTGAGTTGAGTGAATCCGCTACCCATGAGGGTGGGTCATAAAACGGGGCACCTACCCAATCCCAGTTTACCAAATCTTTGGAACGCTTGCCCTGAAAATGGCCGTGTCCTTCGTGTTCATTTCCATACGAAGCGTCAGTGCCATACATATAGTAGTAACCATCGTAATAGGCAACTGACGGGTCGTGAACGTTGGCAAGATTCCACTCGCTACGGTTGGCCCACGATGCTATGGATGAATAGTCGTCGGCATAGGTCGGGATGGACCACTCGGTCTCAGTCTTCGGTTCATCTTCCTCCGGTTCAACAACATCGTCCTTACACCTCGTAAATAGCAGAGCAATTATGCTAAATGATAAAATCAGAAAATACTTCAGTCTCATGGCTAATATGATTTTTGGAAAAAAACTTCCTTACCAACAAACATTTACTGACAGGTTGATAAGGAAGTTTCAATAAATAAGCAGATTTTATCTACTCTAACTCAACAACCGGTCGGATGTTGTATTTCTCTTGGAATGCCGGAGCATTATCTATGCTTTTGTTTGCCGAGTTTCCATCAAGATTTGGGTTGGCATTGAGTATGTTTTGGAAAAGTGGGAAATATTCATGTCCCGGATTGTAATACTGGAACGATGAACCACTGGCCGTCTCAGCAGTAACTACATCTGTACTGGCAATGATGTCGCCTGCCTCATTCTTCGGAGCCAGTATGTAATATCCATGCTCAACCAGTTGATTCAGACGTGATTGGTTGTAGAAGAAACCCCAGCGAATCAAATCGATTCCTCTGCCGTTTTCGCAACCGAATTCTTTTGGACGTTCAACATTTGCTATTTGTTCGAAAAGATGGTCGGCAGAGGGGAAATCTGCCAGCTCAAGGTCCGGTAAAGCTACGCGACGACGTACCTGGTTAATGTAATCAATTGCCGTTTGGGTAGGGCCGTTGATTTCGTTTTCGCATTCTGCTGCCCGCAAAAGAACATCACTATAACGCATCAGGCGCAGGTTTACTCCGCACTGCAATCCGTTGGTAATGGTTGAATAAATGTTGTTCCTTGCGTTTGTCCATTTTGCGATGGAGATGCCTCCCTGCGCACTGTTGGACAAAGGTGTCCTGGTTATTTCTTCCTGATATACAATGTTGCTGCGAGGATCTCCGTTGGGATAGGAAGCTGTTGCCTGGTCGGTATAATTGCTGTATTCATCTTCGTAGGTAACCAAAGTCCAATATAAACGAGGATCCAGGCGTCCATCGGTGGAGGTCTCTTCTTTAAAGAGATTATACAACCAGGGAGAACCTGCAAGGTCACCCCAACTACCCAACTCCTGTGAAGCGTAGTTGCTTTCCACTGCATGCCCCTGAGTTGCTTCTGAACTGATATTTACGGGTGTCCACTCTTCGTCGGTACCTCCTGTGCCATAATCCATAAATTGAACTTCGAAGAGGCTTTCAGCATTGTTTTCTGTGTTTTCTTTGAAGTTGTCACCGTAGTCGTTCATCAACTCGTAATGTCCATACTCTCCGGCAATGATGTCCTGGAGAATGAGGTAAGCCTCGGTGAATTTGTGGCGGAACATCAGGGCACGAGCCATGTATCCTGCAGCAGCACCGGAGGTGGCACGTCCTTGTGCCCATTCGCCACCTGCATCTCTTGACGGGAGCATTTCCATAGCCTGCCCGAGGTCAGTTTCAATTTGGTCAAAGATTTCATCCTGAGTGCTGTTGGATGCAAACATGGTATTCATGTCTGAATAAGATTCATAGTCCGTAATAAGAGGCACAGTCTGGTAGTAGGTGGACAAATGGTAATATGCCAAGGCTCTGAGGAATAGCGCCTGTCCGGCTATTTCATTATACGAATCTTCAGACATTTCAACCTCATCAACTTTTGATAAAATATAGTTGGTACGATTCACTACATGATACCAGTCACGATAGGGCCACATGTCTCCAATTTCGTTGGTGCCGGGAGAGTTCAGCCGGTCGTAGTCGATATACCATTGCTGAGATGAGTTCCAGACCTCGTCACCACGTACTGCATCCAGCGTGTAACCGACACGGGCAAATGACCCTTCAAGACGAATACGGTTGTAGGCAGCAATAACCACTTCCTGAAGTTCTGCTTCAGAATCGCCAAAATCGACAGTTGTTTGTTCGTTGGGGTTCGTAACATCGAGCTGGTCATCGCAGGCTGTCAGGCCTCCGATAAGTGCCAATATTAGAATGAATATATTTAACTTTTTCATGTTGATCTTTTTTTAGATTGTTTTTAGAAGGACAAGTTAACACCAAACATAACGGTTCGTGGTGTCGGATACGAAGCATAGTTGTAACCTGGAGTAAATGTACCTCCGGCGAAATCTACGTTATACCCTTTGTACTTAGTAATGGTGGCCAGATTTTGTCCGGTGGCATATACACGAACATTGCTGATGTATCCGTTAAACCATCTATCGGGGAAATTATATCCTAAAGTGACGTTGGAAATTTTCAAATAGGTTGCATCCTGAATAAACCGCTCGCTGAACATGTCATTGGTAACGGAACCTTCGGGAGTGTATGCAACTCGCGGTACATCGGTGTTGGTGTTATCCGGAGTCCAGGCATTCAGCAGATCAACACTTTTATTGAGTGTGCGGTAAGAGCCGCGTAATGTCATGTCAACAAAGTCCACAGCTTTAAATCCAGCTGCCCCAAATGTGGAGATGCTCAAATCGAAACCTTTCCACTCAACGCGTGCATCCAGACCGAAATTGACGTCGGGTAAACCACTGCCAAGAATTTTTCGGTCGGCATCGGTGATTTTGCCATCGGGAACGGGGTTGCCGTTCTCATCAATGGTGCCATCCTCTGATGCAATATCGGCGTAGATTACATCACCCGGTTTTGCGTCCGGGCGGTTTACGAGTTGCCCTTCTGAATTAGTGTAGTTGTCGATCTCCGCTTGCGATTGATAGATTCCGTCGTAAGCGTAACCAAAGAACTCACCGACTTCACGACCAACCTCTGTGCGTGTGTAGCCGTCAATTCGTGATTCACCTGAAACACCCAGGTTTGTGACTTTGTTTTTAAGAGTTGATGCGTTTGCAGTAATCTCATACTTTACAGCATGTTGACGATTCCGATACGAAACCAGGAATTCAAGCCCTGAGTTTTCCATTGTCGCTGCATTCATCTTTACAAATTCATTGGTTACACCGGCGCTGAAAGGAACTCTAACATCATAATGGAGGTCTTCTGAAGTTGACTTATACCAGTCGAAAGTAAATTGCATTTTATTGTTGAACATCGCGAGGTCAAGACCAACGTCAATGGTTTTCTTCTTTTCCCATCGCAGCGTGGGGTTCACATAGTAGGATACTGCAGAACCGGTAACCTTGTTGTTGGCAAAACTATAGGTATAGTCCCCTCTTTGCATTGTAGTTGCATATTCGTAGGGGCCCAGGTTTGTATCGTTACCGAGTTCACCATAACTACCGCGAACCTTAAACATGTTAATGATTGACTCATCCACAGGGAAGAAATTTTCACGCTCGATACGCCATCCGGCAGATGCCGACTTGAAAAATTCCGAACGATCTACCGACAGGCGGCTTGATCCATCGCGACGACCGGTTAATGAAATAAGGTATTTGCCGTCGAAATTGTAATTCACACGGCCGATATAGGAGGCCAGTAAGTCTTCTCTTTCGTAAGTTGACGCCTGCGTGTCTGCTGCGTTTCCAACTTGCAGGAAGTATGGTTCAGGCATGTTATTTCCTATCCCTGTGAGGGTATGTTCGGTGTTGCGCTCAAAGGTCTGACCAAGAACTGTATTTATTTCGTGCCGTCCAAAGGAGGCATCGTAATTGATATAGTTTTCGATAAGTGATGCACTATAGCTGCGATAACCTTGTGTCAGAACTTCATTGCTTTTTGAGAGGTAGTTTGTTGTACTCTGGATAAATGCAGGTACAAAAGTAAAATCCTTTGCAGTGGTTTTGCTGTAAGACACATTGAGGTTGTAGTTGAATTTGTGGTTGTCGCTTTGACGTCCCACCATGTCTATCAGGTCAACTTTTGCTGATCCGGAAGCTACGAAACGGTCAACCACTGAGTTTCTCTCCAAAAGACCATTGGTAAGCAGAACGTTGGTTACCCGCAGGTCTCCATGTACGTCGTCGTAGTAGGTACCATAACCAAATGAGTCGTAACGGTATTGTGAAGCTGCCGATAATTTGTCGTCCAGCACCCAGGTTGACTTGTCATAAGCTTTAATGGTTGGCGGTGTAATCAGCGCTGAGGCCATCACCGGGAACTGTTGACCATAGAGGCCCTCTACGTACTCGTTGGCGTTACTCAGGGCCATATTGTCCTGGTTGCTATGGCTATACACTAAACTGGTTTTCACTTCAAGGAATTTTACGCTCATGGTATTGTTGGCGCGGGCAGTGTATCGCTCGAAGTTAGGTCCGGCACCTTCGATGGTTCCTTCCTGAGTGTAATAATCAAGTGCTACGTTGTAAGTATTGTTTGCGCCACCTCCCGAGAAATTAACGTTGTGGTTCTGGCGAATCCCTGTTTTAAAAGCCTCATCCTGCCAATCCGTGTTAACTACATTGGGGTCAATGTACTTGGAGCTATTAGGGTCATATCCTGCCGGAACGTCCATTCCGCTGTTCCCATAAGCCATGGTAACGTATTCTCCATATTGTTTGGAGTCCATAACTTCATAGACTCCGTCTTCTACCTGGTCGATGCCATAGTAACCGCTGTAGTCTATTCTCAGAGGTTGATCCTTTTTACCTTGCTTGGTGGTGATGATAATTACACCGTTGGCAGCACGTGAACCATATATGGCGGCTGCCGAAGCATCTTTCAATACCTGAAGGCTTTCGATATCATTAGGCGAGAAGTCGCGAATGGTAGTTCCCATTGGTACCCCATCAACCACATAGAGCGGATTGGAGTTGCCAAATGTACCGATACCACGAACACGTACGGAGGGGTCTGCTCCGGGTTGTCCGTCAGAAGTAATCCGAACACCGGCAACTTTTCCCTGCAGCATGGTTGAGATGTTTGACTTTGATACTTTTTTCATCTCTTCGGTGTCGACAACAGCGACTGAACCGGTAAGGTCGGCCTTGCGCTGTGTACCATAACCGACTACCACCACCTGATCGAGTTGTCTAACGTCAGAAGCTAATGTAATGGTACCCAGGTTGGTGGTTCCGTCAACGCTGACCTCAGTACTTTCAAATCCGATAAAAGAGATTTTTAGTGTCGCATCAGCAGGAACTGAAAGTGAGAAATTACCATCAATATCGGTAATTGTACCATAGGTGGTACCTGTTTGTTGTACAGTGGCACCGATAAGAGGTTCCCCTTGCTCATCAATGATTTTACCCGTTACTGTTATATTATCTGCCTGCAGTATTGCAGCCTGCTCGGGGTTGCCGTTCCTTTCTGCGAAAGTGGCTGTTGAGAAGGCCAGCAATCCTAAAAGGATTAAAAATATATATTTCATAGTTTAATGTCTTTTGTGTTGTTGATTATTCAGTAAATACGATATATGCTCCTTCTAATACAAACGCAGTGTTCAGGTCGGAACTATCTACGATTATTCCTTCATAACTTTGGAAATGTGTTTCACCGGTGGCATAAGTAACATCGTAACGAATATCTGCCGTGTCGTCACCATTATTAGTAATTGTGATGACAACTTCAGAGCCATTGAGGTTTGAAGCAAACGTTTCAAAATTCCAGTCGCTTGAAACAGCAAGATTTGGATTATTGTCATAGCCTGTGCCCCATCCGAAGTGATCCATTCGAACTACAGCATATTCAGTCAGATCGGCTTTTCGCAGAATTGTTGAAGGACTGTTATAGTTGTTTGCCTCGTTGGAGTAGCAATACATTGTGAATGTTTTGCTTTCACCGGCTGGTACTGCGTAGTCAGCTGAAAATTCTGTCCACCAGGCAGTCGAAAAGTCGTTGGCACCCACCTGACCTACACCCTCAATCAGGGTTAGAGGAACATCTGCCGTTACTGTACTCATTGCCCCTTCATAAGAAACAACGGCATTCTGAGCTCCGGCAGCAGGCTGAATTTCACTGAACTGGAGAGCGGAGTGTTCCAGTGTACTTGTGGTTCCATCAGAATAGGTCGCTGTAACAACCATTCCCTGAGGATCAAAAATAATTGGGTTACTACCGTAGTAATAATAGGTGGTAATATCTGGCTGGGAAGTAATCTCCAGGCTTGAAACGGAGTTGGTTACTTCCAGAGTGTAATAGGTTGATACTGCTTTAGTGTATTCGCCTTGTTTGGTTTTGTTATACGCCAAAATGACGGTCTTTTCACCAAGGGTTGTCATATCAGGAATCACGCTGAATGAAATATCTGCCGTATCAACCTGTTCAGAAGAGCCGTCAGCGAAAGTGACGGTGGCTATTCCGTTACCCCAGAAATCTTCATTTCCTATTTCCACAAAATCAGGAGTCCCGTCAATTGCGATTGAGGTAGGTTGCACATCTTCTACAACAGTTATCTCGGATGGTAAAAGGTATGCCCGTTCCATCTCCATATAGCTGGCGTCTGAAATTAAGAAAGCCACAATATCTTCAGTTGCAGAAACAGGTTGTTGATATGTCAGAACCAATTCTGTACCATTTGTTCCAACGGCCGTAGCTGTTACAAATGCATTTCCGGTAACAGAGTGGTCGATTTCAATAGTTACTTGAGCTCCGTCCATGGTAGCCCTAAAGTCATTCCAAATATCTTCATCACCGTCGGTATCGGGATAGTTATGGGATACCAGACCGAGATCAAAGTCATCATTGCCCCAACCATACGCATCTGAGCGAAGGACAAAATATTCTGCATAATTGTCTGCATCGCGATCCGCGACATTGGCCACGGCAAGATTCCAGTTATTCCAGTTGTTTGCACTTCCTCCGTTGTGGTTAACAAACTCCAATACCAATTTCTTGTTTGCAGGGATGGTGAAGTAATCAGAGAATGCAGTGAACCAGGCAGAACTATAATCCTCTGCACCGACAGCGGCTGTTGCAATGTCAATGTAGGTGGTATCACCTGTGTCCACACTTGCTTTAGCCGCAGCAATTGAGTCGATCTCGCTCTGTAAATCTGCGGGCGCATCAATTGTGTAAGTATCCAGCTCTTCGCATCCGACTAAGGCAAATATTGCCAAAATGGAGGCGAATAAAGCGCGCTTCATCAGTTTTGTTGTTTTCATAAATTTAGATTTAATTTTTATTGATTTCATCCTTCTCAGTTGTTAGTCTTGTTTCCCGGGCTTAATTCAGGCACTGTACCGGAAAATCAGTTGTTAATCAAGGGTTTTTAGCCGGATTCTGGCGAAACCTCTTATAATGAGTTTCAACAACATTATATTCGTTATTTTCATAGTTTTTGAGTTTATGACGGGCTGCAGATTTTGTCTGAAATTAATACTGCTAAATTAAGGTGATGTCTTTTGGTTGAGGTGGATTAATGGTTTTGTGTGGTGGAGTTTGGTGTAAAATGTGAAATAAGTTTAAAAAATCACTAATTATTGAAAGCAATTGTAAACCAGATAGATAGTGGTGATTGTTGTAGCCTTGAAACATTTATCCCCCCCACAGGAATCAAATATCCTCTTAATAAAGCTTCAATGTCTCTTAAAAAACGTCAATTGACGGAGTTTTGTTATGGTGGGAATAATTCCTGCGGGCTTTTTATTTAGATTCAAATGGTTAAACCAGGCGGCCTAAGCGGGGCGTGTGTTGATTGGAGAGATAAAAATTATTTTGTCGGTAGTATGCTGTAGGGATTCCTGTCACTGATATATCCAAAAAATTAACAAAACCTTAATAAATAGCATATTGATAGAACGGATTGATGCCTGAGGTTTCAATAAAAATGGTATCTCCAAGGGTGTTGTTGAGTATCGACCAGGTGGTTTTGTGGAGCCGCTGTCTGCAATCAATAGCATATTGGGATCTTTTTTTGTCGCCGATAATAGAAGGAAAATAAAATGAGGGAAACAGTCAGGAGCTAACAGCTGCCTGCCACGAGCTCGCAGCTAACAGTTAACTCCTAACCCCTGTGACATGCATTGTAATCCTTCACCATACTTCTCAGATACTCAATGTCCGATTGTTTTGCAGTCGTATTGGTCTTTTTTTCGATAGCTTCGCGTGTGTTGGAAAGTAATTGAATGTAGGTGTCGGGGCGGTTGTTTCCGGTGGTGGTCTGGATGACTTCCTGGATAAGCTGAACATCCTGATCGGTGAGTATTTCAGCTTCAGGATATCGCGGTTCATAATTTTCCTCCACTTCGGTCCACAACGTTTGCTGAAATGTATGTTTGCGGGAAGTTTTCAGGATGGTGGTTCCAGCTGCAAAATCCCCAAGGCGCTGCCCTTTTCCATTGACAATGATAAAGATGGTGGCAAGCGCTCCGGAGGTGAGGCCTACATCGAATAACCGGAAAATCCAGCGGACAAAACAACTTCCGGGTGTTAGTTGGGAACCGTCGGCTTTAAAAACTTTAATGTTCATCATTTTTTTACCAGGACTCTGGCCCTGAAATAGAAGTTCAAACAGGAAATGGTAAAAAGGCAGAGGGAGAAAAAGCAGGAAGAGCATTATTTCAGCATCCATTTGAAGCCAGGCAACGAAGATCAGCATAATGGCTAATGCGTAAACCCCCATTATTAATATATCCAGTAACCAGGCAAGAATTCGGTCGGCTATACTGGCAACGGGAAATTCCAGCGATACATTTTGGGTGGTGTTTAAATGAAGTGTTTCCATAAGGAAATTGGGCAAAGTTAGTTCAACGAGTAAGCAAATATAATAATTTTCGCGGCTCAACAGTTTTTCTTTTCGGAATCAGTTGTTTTATTGTTTTTTATCATTAGGTTCTTTTTGTATTATTTCAGTTTCCCGTCAAAAAGCCATAACGAATGAGCGCTTACTTGTAAATTTTTAATTATTTTGGGCACGATTTTAATAAAAACCCTGTGTGAGAGAAGTAACCTTTATAAACCGAAACCGAAAACGCTGGCAGGACTTTGAGAATAGAATCACTGATCCGCGGCATATGCAACCCGATGAACTGGCTGATCACTACATTCAGCTCACGGATGATCTTTCCTATGCGCGTACCTTCTACCCCCGGTCGTCGGTGGTTCAGTATCTCAATTCCCTTAGCAGTAAAGCCTACCATCTGATATATCAGAACAAAAGAGAGAAATCTTCCCGTCTCAGCACCTTTTGGACCCGCGAATTACCAATCGATTTGTACGACGCACGATATAGTTTTCTGTTATCTCTTGTAATTTTTGTGGTGTCCATGCTGATTGGTATGGCATCCGCACTTGAAAACGATGATTTTGCACGCCTGGTGATGGGCGATGAGTACATAAACAGAACCCTGGATAATATTGAGCGGGGAGATCCTTTGGCTATTTATGGGTCGATGGAGGAGGTGCCGATGTTTTTGATGATTACAGGCAACAATATTTTTGTCTCTTTTGTGGTCTTTCTTTTTGGATTGCTCACTCCGCTGGGAACAGCCTTTCATTTATTTCGCAATGGTCTCATGGTGGGGGTATTTCAAACATTCTTTTTTCAGCATTCCCTTCTTTCCGTATCTTCTCTGGGCATTTATTTGCATGGTACACTAGAACTTTCAGCGATAGTTCTTGCGGGGGGTGCAGGAATAGTGCTGGGCAGAAGTATGCTTTTTCCGGGCACACTTCCCCGAAAGACTGCTTTTGTTAACGGGGTGAAGAAAGGCACGAAAATCATGCTGGGTCTGGTGCCGTTTTTTATTATAGCGGGCTTTATTGAGAGTTTCGTGACCCGTTATTACAATGAAATGTCGATGTTTGTTAATTTGTTGATTATCAGCTTGTCATTGGCTATTATTTTAGGCTACTTTGTCTATTATCCCTTTTATATTCATAAACAATTAACCCAAAAAAATTTGAACGATGAACAATTCCGAAATTGAATTGGTGAAATACCGCGATTTTAGTGATGTTTTTAATGGCTCCTTTGCTTTTATTTCGCAGGAGATGAAACAGTTATTTCGCGTTATTGGCATATATGCCGGTGTGCCGGTTATTGTTTCCGTGATTTTAAGCGCCCTTTATGCGCAGGATACGATGGCCACAGTTATGGAAATAATGAATGGCGGAAATACTGCCGGGCCGGATCCGGTGTTGATATTTTTGACCTTCTTGGTGAGTTTTGTTGCTCAGGTGTTTATTGGTGGTTTGGTGCCTGCATATCTGGGCGAGTACGAGGATAAAGGCCGTAATGGTTTTACAGCAGCCGATGTATGGAACCGTTTTGCCCGTCATTTTTGGGCTATTGTCGGATATAGTCTTCTGGCAGCGCTTTTGCTTATGTTGGGCTTTGTGTTCCTGATTATTCCGGGTATTTATCTTTCTGTTCCTTTTTCTTTTATTCTTTATGTAAAAGTGATTGAGAATAAGGATTTGGGTGATACCCTCAGTCGTTGTTTTCAATTGGTTAAAAACCGGTGGTGGGCTACTTTCGGGATCATTATTCTAGCTTACCTGATTATGGGAATTGTAGGCTGGTTATTTTCTCTTCCTTCGATGATAGTTGGTGGAATTGAAGGGTATATGGTGGCCTCAGGAGCAAAAGAAGCCATGGAGGGCGGTTCGTTGGCCATTGTTCTTAGTACCATTTTTGCCGGACTGGGACAATATCTTTTGTACCCTGTTCTTTATGTCATTATTGCATTCCAATATTATACACTCCGGGAACAAAAAGACCGGTCAGGTTTGATGGATCGGATTTCATCTATAACAGGAGAGGAATAATGCCGAGATTTCTACTGCTCTTATTCATTTGTTTATTTGTTGGTTCGGATTTTTACTCCGGGGCACAGATGTCGGCTGATTCTATTTCTGTGGATGAAGTTGAAGTATGGGACCAGGGGGCGGTGAATTACCGAACTCCGCCTTACGAGCAAATTGAGCAGTGGAAAACCGATCCTGATTATCTTTATGACCGGGCTGATGGCCCCGGTTTTTGGAATTATCTTCTGACACGGATTTTTTATTGGTTGGGCTCGTTTGTGGGAAACCGTCCCTGGTTTTTTTACGTGATTCTGGCCTTTGCAGGGCTCTTGGTACTTTATCTTCTTTTGCGGTTATTGGATGTTCCCGTAGCCGGATTGTTTGTTATTTCGCATCAAAGAACCGAATCACGCCTCCGATTTACTGATGATGCACATGATTATACTACCCCAAAACTACTGGAAATGCTTCAGATGTTTCGAAACAATAAGGCATGGAGAGAGGCGGTCAGGATGATGTTTCTGCTATATCTGAGAGAACTGGATGGTAAAGGTGAGATAGCCATCAAACCATTTAAAACCAATCAGGAATATTACCGGGAAATTTCTGACACTAAGATTAAAGAAGACTTCCGAAAACGGAAACGACTTTTTGATGTGGTATGGTATGGTCACGTAGACCTGGACGTCAATCAGTTTAAGCAGGTTGAAAGGCTTTTCAACAGTCAGAAAGGGAAGGAGGTACCGGCATGAGTAAACCCCCAAAGAATCATTCTTTCCTTACATGGATTATTGGATTTTTATTGCTCCTGCTTGTGGTGGCTGCTATCTTTGCTCCAAGGCCGATTGACTGGAGTTACAGTTTTTCCAAAAACGATAAAATTCCTTTTGGCACCCAACTGGTTTATGAAACTTTACCGGCTCTTTTTCCTGAGCAGGAAATGGTAACTGCCTGGTTGAATCCTAAATCTTTCTTCGACAATAAAATACCGGTTAATTCCAACTTTATTTTTATCAACGGCCGGATAAAAATGGAGGATGAGGATGCCCGGGAACTGATTAAAGTTGCTTCGGAAGGAAATCATGTGTTTATTGCTGCCGAGCATGTTTACGGATTGCTGGCAGATACTTTTCAGCTAGATTTTGAGCCGGAAATAGTTCCCAATGTCGATTTCTTTAACCGCGATTCTGTGGGCTTTCATTTTGCCAACCCCAAACTTAAAAAGCAATTTGGTTACTGGTATCCACGGTGGATGACCCGGTTTTATATTACGGATTATGACTCAACTCGTACTACCGTGCTGGGGCACGACCACCAGGGGAAAACCAATTTTATTAAAGTTAAGCAGGGTAACGGATTCTTTTATTTTAACAGTAATCCGCTGGCCTTCACCAATTATCATTTGCTTTCGCGCAATAACAGTGAATACATTTTTAAGGCATTGTCGTATCTTCCGGTACAGGCAACTGTTTGGGACGAGCATTACAAGCCCGCCTCCTTTCATCAGGAGGGATTATTCGATTTTGTGCTAAAAAACAGGTCATTGCGTGTTGCCTGGTATGTTTTGTTTTTCAGTATCCTGATGATGTTTATTTTTGGTGCCCGACGAAAACAAAGGGCTATTCCGGTTTTGAAAAAGCCTGAAAACACCTCGCTTAGTTTTGTGGCTACCGTTGCAAGGCTCTATTTTAGCCGGCGCGATCATCTGGATATTGCCCGAAAACGATATACCTATTTTCAGGAATTCCTTCGAAACCGTTATTATATGGATACCGCCGGGGATGAAAGCAAAGTGATTGCTGAAGTCTCGCGGAAGTCAGGAGTGTCGGAACGTTCCGTGGCTGCTTTGTATAAGATGGGCAACCGGCTGGAGCATTTGCGACAAATATCCCAGGAAGACCTGGAACAGTTTAACAGACAAATAGAATTTTTTTACAATAACTGCCGATAATTATGGAGTTGAACAATCAAACCAACGACGACGGAAAATCTTTGTTCGAGAGCCGTCTCAACGTAGAGGAACTGAACCATGCAGCGTTTAAGATCCGCAACGAAATCGGGAAAGTAATTGTGGGCCAGGAGCGGGTGCTGGACTATCTGCTCACAGCTCTGCTGGCCAACGGGCATGTTTTGCTCAAAGGAGTTCCCGGTATTGCCAAAACAATGATTGCCAAATTGCTTTCAAAATGCGTGGATACCGGTTTTTCCCGGATTCAGTTTACCCCCGACCTGATGCCCTCTGATGTACTGGGAACCATGGTTTTTCATTCGGCCCGTTCCGATTTTGAATTCAATAAAGGCCCTGTGTTCTCAAATTTTGTATTGATCGATGAGGTCAACCGGGCTCCTGCCAAAACTCAGGCGGCATTGTTTGAGGTGATGGAGGAGCGTCAGGTGACGATTGATGGCCAAACGCACCCCATGGATCGTCCTTTTATTGTGTTGGCGACCCAAAACCCGGTGGAGCATGAGGGTACCTATCGATTGCCTGAAGCCCAGTTGGATAGGTTCCTCTTCAAAATCAAGATTGATTACCCGTCGGTGGATCAGGAGGTAACCATTCTCCAAAACACCCAGGAAAGGGGTGTCGCAATGGAAATGGATCAGGTTTCACCGGTTATCTCTGCCGAGGAGATTGTTGATTTCCAGAAACTGGTCACCCAGGTAAAAGTGGAACATGATATCCTGAGTTATATTGCCAACATCGTTGAGAAGACCCGGAACAACAGCAGTCTTTTTCTGGGAGCTAGTCCACGGGCTTCCATCGCCATTCTGAAATCGGCTAAAGCTTTTGCGGCACTGGAAGGTCGCGATTTTGTAACTCCTGAAGATGTGAAAGAGATGGTGGTTCCCGTGTTGAATCACCGGGTTATTCTTACGCCCGAAAAAGAGATGGAAGGACTGAAACCCGAAAATGTGATTAAACGGATTGTGGACTCAGTGGATGTGCCCCGATAAATAAGTCTGTGGATGACCTTTAAAGCTATATATCTGCGAAACCGCGTTTATTACGGTCTGGCATTACTGATTGTTCTGTTTTTGCTGGGACATTTCTGGCACCTCTTCTTTGTGCTGGGATTGGTTGGACTTACTGCGTTCTTTTCGCTGGTAATCATCGATCTGATGATGTTGTTTCCCCGTCAAAAAAGGATTTTAACCGGACATCGCAATATTCCGGATCGATTTAGCAATGGTGATGCCAACAAAGTTTCTGTGGATATTGAGAATTACTATCCTTTCAGGCTGGGCATTGAGGTAATTGAAGAGTTACCTGCTCAGTTTCAGATTCGGAACTTTTATCGGCAGGCCCGGCTGAACCCCGGAGAAGCCTGGTCTTTCTCGTACACTTTAACTCCTGTTGAACGTGGTGAATATCATTTTGGCTTTCTCAATGCTTTTATTCATACCCGTCAGGGACTTCTGGGGCGCCGCATTCGTCTGGCACAGCCTGCCAAGGTAAAGGTTTATCCATCGTTTATTCAGATGCGCCAATTTGAGTTAATGGCCATCTCGGATCGCCTGAGTGAGGTGGGCATCAAAAAAGTCCGCAAGTTTGGTCATCAAATGGAGTTTGATCAGATTCGGGAATACATCAAAGGAGACGACATCCGCACCATCAACTGGAAAGCCACTGCCCGGCGGGATCAGTTAATGGTGAACCAGTACCAGGATGAAAAATCACAACAGATTTTTTCTTTAATCGACATGGGCCGAACCATGCAGATGCCCTTCAACGGTCTCACATTGCTCGATTATTCCATCAATACCTCATTGGTGCTTTCTAATATTGCCATGCTTAAGCACGATAAGGCGGGACTCGTTACCTTCAACGAAAAGATAAAATCTATGGTGCCGGCCCGGCGCGAACCCAATCATCTTCAGCTGATTATGGAGATGCTGTACAATCAGCAGACCGGATTTCTGGAGCATAATCTGGAGGCCCTCTATGCCATTGTCAGGAAGAAAATTCCTCAACGTAGTTTGCTGATACTCTACACCAATTTCGAGAGTCTCAAATCGGCCCGCCGTGAGTTGCCTTTTCTGCGTCGCCTTGCGGCCAGTCATTTGTTGCTGGTCGTGTTTTTTGAAAATTCCGAAGTGGGCAAGTTGATTTTAAATGAAGCCAACGACCTGGAAGACATCTATCGTCAGACGATTGCCGAAAAGTTTATGTTCGACAAGAAAATTATCGTTAAAGAACTCGAACG
>NZ_JADQBH010000104.1 GCF_016278715.1 Marinilabilia sp.
AAATCTGTAACCGGGTTTTAGAAGGAGGAGAAACAATTCCTTTTACTGAGGCTCATAAGAAGAGGTACATGGATGCAGCAGTTGCTATGTCTGATAAGGCCCTGCGTACCCTTGGGGCAGCCTACAAGCCGGTAAAGGAAAAAATCGGCCCTGCCGAAATGGAAAAGGAATTGATTCTGGTTGGTCTGGTAGGAATGATAGACCCACCAAGGCCGGAGGTCAAGGATGCTATCACAAAAGCCAAAAGTGCTGGCGTGAAAACGCTGATGATAACCGGTGACCATAAGAATACTGCCTTCGCCATTGCCCTTCAGCTAGGAATTGCAGAAAAGATTGAACAGGCGATCACCGGACAGGAAATTGAGGCCCTTACCGACCTGGAATTTGCAGAGCAAATTAACAATTATCGTGTTTTTGCACGTGTCTCGCCCGAACATAAAGTAAAAATTGTAAGGGCGCTGAAAACCAAAGGCAACATTGTTTCTATGACGGGTGACGGGGTAAACGATGCCCCTTCTTTAAACACCGCTGATATAGGCGTCGCGATGGGGATAACAGGCACTGACGTTGCCAAAGGTGCCTCGGATATGATTCTGCTTGATGATAATTTCTCAACCATTGTTTCAGCCATTGAGCAGGGAAGGAATATTTACAATAACATAAAAAAGTCTGTCATCTTTCTGATTAGTTGCAATCTGGGCGAAGTCATTGCCATTTTCGCAGCACTGGTAATAGGATGGAAAGCTCCGTTGCTTGCCACACAGCTGCTGTGGATCAACCTGATTACCGACTCCTTACCTGCCATAGCGTTGGGAATGGATCCGGGAACCCCCGATGTAATGAATGACAAGCCCCGACCTGCCAAAGAGAGTTTCTTTGCAAGGGGCGCCGGAAGGCATGTTTTGCTCGGGGGGTTTCTGATCGGAACCCTAACAATTGCCGCTTTCTTTTGGGGATATTATGAGCATGGATACTCCCCGTTTGATAAACAGGTACCGAATAATACTTTAGAATATGCCCGTACCATGGCTTTCATGGTGCTGGTGGTTTGTCAGCTGTTTTACTCACTGGCTCTGAGAAATGAACGGAAATCAATCTTTAAAATAGGTTTTTTTTCGAATAAATACCTTGTAGGAGCAATAGTTGCAGGCCTCGCCCTCCAACTGGTCGTGATTGGGATCCCGGTCATACAAAGTGCTTTTCATTTACAGATGCCCGATCTCAAATC
Source organism: Marinilabilia sp. (assembly GCF_016278715.1). GTDB lineage: Bacteria > Bacteroidota > Bacteroidia > Bacteroidales > Marinilabiliaceae > Marinilabilia. The sequence goes on from NZ_JADQBH010000104.1 coordinate 1,229, forward strand.
ATGGGGAATTATTCTTGCACTGGGATTAATACCTTTGGGTTTGAATGAGTTTTTTAAACTATTTATCAACGTTTTGAAAAAAACGAGGTAAAAACCAGTGTATATTTTGTTAAATAATTAAACTGTATAAATTAGTAGTCCGTTAAACTTTTACAAAAACCTCTGAATCAGTTGTTTATTATTAAAAATTGTTAAAATCCTGATATTGATAGCTTTCCTTTGAAGTCGCAATGCTTAAATTAACGGAGAGGTGGAACAAATGTGCCTGGGTTTCAAAAAAGTGGATCATGTAGCCGGCTGTATTAACGAATCCCACGATATCCCCAATTTGTGGCAGGTTGGGTAAGGTTATTCGCCGCTTGAGCACTATATCCTGTTCGAGGCAATAGGCTCCGGTAAAGTACACTTCTACCGGATGGTTGGGAGCAGGGACAAAAGCGGTTAAGGGATCCAATAAAAAATCGGCGCTTGAGCTTTTTAACTGACTCATGCTCATTTCCAGACCGACAAGCCATCTGCCCTTCATATCCTTTTTCCGAAAGGCTACTCTGGCAAGGGTTATGCCGACCTGATTTAGCAAGGAGCGCCCCGGTTCCAATCGTATTTCTATGTTTTTATTCCGGAGCAATTCAGATACGCTTGCTTTATTTTTGTACCGGAAATTCAGGATTTTTTCAAGGAAGATGTCGTCGTTTTCTTCATTGAAAAAAGGATAGGTTGCCAGGGCTCCCTGTATCTGATTATCGATTAATTGATATCCAAGACCATCATTGTTAAATGTTATCTCTTCTCGTTCACCTTTGACTGCTTTTTTCAGTTCCTCCCGGAAAATTTCCCACTCATTTTTTGATTTCAGGTAATTTATCAGTACACCACCGCCTATGTCAATAAACTGTGAAGTAAATCCCTGGGTTTTGAGTTTTTCTGCCAAAAAAAAGCACTGGCTTAGCGCTGCCCCGCGTTCTTCGGTCGAATAGCCATTTAGGTGAAAATGCAATCCTTTATAGGTTAAATGTGAATATTTTCCTTTTGGGGAACAGGTAGTAACAATAAATGATTCTACTTCGTCAATATCAAACCCAAATCGGCTGTAAAGCTTTCCCGTATCGGTGTAAAATCCACTTACGCGAAAACCCACAGGAGTTTGTTTGTCCGTTTTTTGGGCGATACTGTTTAATAAGTCGCATTCATCCTGATTGTCCAGAATAACGAGTACATTATTCTCCACTGCCATCTGAAGCAGTTTCTCTGTCTTTATGGCGGCTGTTATCACCAAAAGTTCAGGACTGACCCCAACTTCTAGCGCTTGCAGTAATTCCCTTTCGCTGGCCGTATCTACGCCAATTCTGTTTTCTTTTGCACGGTTTACTACACTTTTGCTTTTGTTGGCTTTGTGTGCATAAAACAACTGATATGGTATTCGGTGATTCTCAAACACTTTCCGGAATTTCTGAATGTTTTTGTCGAATTCCGGCAGGTAATGCACATTTAAAGGAGAGCCCCAGTCACCAAATAGTGTGTCCAGAAGCATCTTGTCCTTCATGAGTTTTGGCATCCAATCACTTAGAATAGGCGAGAGTTTTGGTAGTTTGTTTTTTGATTTCATCTGTGCTATTCATTAAATGTTGGATTACCACACCCGCCCAGGGCCCGGCAAAGTTGTTACGGGTGCGGGACAAGGTGTCATTATCGTGAACAATACCTTCTGTAGGGGTGCCGTAAAGCGTTATGTTTTCAGTGGTTCCCTGGGGATTTATCAGTTTGCCGTTGCGGTCTATTTGTAAAATGCCCGGCGCATAACTAATATCGTTTTCCCTGTTTACATAGGGTTGTGCCAACCGGTTTTTACACAAATTGGTGAATAAACCCGAAGCTTCATTTTCCATCGAGTTTTTGGGAATTCGGGCATCAATCAGGAGGTCACAATAAATTTCGGAAATTCCGTCGCTTAGCATAAAACCGTTTCCATTAGGTTCTAAACGGGGATTTTTGGCAAATTGAAAGTCAACAATTCCTGTATTGGCCAGCGCCATAATTTTTTTAAGATTAACGGGGGGTGGCCCGTAAGCTATGCGATTTAGTTTTCCGAAATAGTAGCCATCAAACTCCTGATGGGAAGCAGCATCCAGACCACTGTAAGAATAGACCTCATTAAAAACGGGGCTAATCCTTCTCCATATTGCGGCAGCGCGTAATTGAGCCTCGTGCTCTATGTGCCGGTTCTTTTCGCGGATAAAAGCAGAAAGGTAGTCCAGAATATTCTGATGACTGCTTTTCGCTGGATTGAGTTTCGGTTGCATTAAGCTTTCCAGGGAAAAACGTGCGTATCCGGGGTGTTTTTTATGGAAGGCATGTATCTGTCGTGTTATTTCATCATAATTTGGGTGGTAATCAAGCACTTCATTTTCATGCGAGAATAGTGTTCTGTAGTAGGCATACTCCATATCCTGCTCAACCAGCGGGAGTATTTCATTCTTCAGATTAATTTTTTTGTGTTTTAAAAACCTGAGTCTTTTTACAAAAAGTTCAGGGCCATCATTCAAATTAAAATCGTATTTGGGCATCATGGGCCAGCCGGATTTTGAAAAGGGGAAAATTCGTTTCGGTTCTCTTCCGGATGGATTGTAAATGAAATCTCCCTCCACATCTTCAGTAAAATATCCTCCTTTTCCCTCGGTGAGTGCCAGGGCCGCATCTATAAAGGTTAAACCCATTCCCTTTACAGCAACTGAATCTTGCAGGGTTACCCCATTTAAATTTTCTTGCACAGGATAAATAAATGGGACTGTGTTATTACTTGTTTTTGTGGTTTTATGACGTTGGTGCCCGGTGGTTATCAGGATGTGTTGAAAACCGGTCAACCGAGATGAGGTTTCCCGCTGAAAATAACCGATTGAATAGCCTTCTTCCACTTTTTCAATAGAACGCACTTCTGCAATATGTTGCTGAAGAATGACGTTTTTGGGGAGATTCCGGCAGAGCTGGGCAAAACCATATTCCAGATAGCGTCCAACCGTTGCCCGCGGCGAATACAAATGCTCTATTTCATCAGGGGACGTTTGATTTTCCATTGCGATGTATCCGGAAAAACTTAATGGGGTCTGTACAATAGGGGGTGGCTGTTCCTCTGTCCACATATTAACAAAACTATTCGCAAAATTCATTAACAGATAATCGGGTTGGTCGCTTCTGTACACGTCGCCCGAACCCATGAACCTTGTTTTATTGAAGAGGTGGATTTCAACCTCTTTCTTGACGGGATTTGCCTTTAATTGGGCAAGTATCCTTTCAAAACCGTACAATCCCTTAGGTCCCAGGCCTACAATTGCTATTTTAAATGAAGGACTTTGCATCATGTTGAACTAATAGTTAAAGTTTTAAAGCTTTTCCGGGGTCGTCCCTTTCTTTTTATAGTAACCTCAGTGTTTACTGGTCTTTTTGAAAACTCAAAATCAGGGAAATGTTTTTTAATCCAGGTTTTGTTATAAACTGTATCCAGGTAGTGTTCACCTCTGTCGGGAAGAATGCCCACACAATTTGCTCCGGCAGGTATAGCAGATGCATATTTTTCTATGGCTGAAATTACCGCTCCGCTGGAACCTCCACATAGGATTGCTTCATTTTCCAGTAATTTCCAACATCCCCTGATACATTCTTCATCGGATATATAGATGGCATTGTTGATGAAATTAAGGTTTAAAAAATTGGATGGTTTTCCTGATCCGTGGCCCGGTATGAGGCGTACATTTTCTTCCTGACCAAATGTTACGCTTCCAATTGCATCAACAGCAATAATTTTTGTGGGGAGTTTGTTTTCAAATACATACCGTGCGCATCCCATAAGGGTTCCGCAGGTACTTGTGCTGATAAAAATATAATCTACTTTTTGATCCAGTGCGCTGGCAATTTCACTCATGGTTTGAAAATGGGTTTCCGGGTTTATCGGGTTCTC
>NZ_JADQBH010000139.1 GCF_016278715.1 Marinilabilia sp.
AGCCCCCTATCTGAGGTTCAATTGGTCGCTTATGCAACAGAGGCTTCAATTCGTAATTCTCATAACCGAAAATAACACAATCCACAGCCAGATAATGCTTGGGTGTATTTTTATAGTGTCCCTGATATGGCATTTGCATAATTGTTTTTATCTGGAAAAAGTTTTAATACCCGCCTCTTCTACTCGTGAATTAGCAATTCATGAATCAATTATTGAAATTTACGGAAAATCGGTTTTAAAAAAAATTTCAATTTTATGCTTCAAAATTAAAAAGTAATTTCTACTTTTAAAATGTTTTTAGAGATTTTTTTTAATAAATTTCGAAAACAGACCATTTAAAGGTGTTTCCTTTGACAACCGACTGTCATTGCGGTTCAGGAGGAATCAAAGAATCCGGCAGTTTTGAACATTCAAACAAAAAAAGCTCTAAATAGTTAATAATATTGAACTTAACCACTTTAGCAATTTACAAAAAAAAGCATTACAAATGTTTAATGTACTCTTAAACAAAACATTTTCAATATAGAATGCAAGCACAGACTTTGAATTGTACAAACCGGTAACAGATATTAAGGTAATAGAAATTAGAAAATCCAATAAAAAAACACAGACTTAATTTATACTTTTCAAGTGTTCAACCGTTCTCACATAAAGTATGGAGATAAATGGAATATTCAGTTTTGAACGAGCTCTGTAATCATTTTCCTCATTTGAGGCTCAGGATTCATTGCAACTGCTGACCGGAGACTGAAGAGCTCCTATATTTATACAAGTTTATAATAAGAAAACACCAGCACTGTAGGTATCGTACATTTATTAATATTATTTTTAACGATTAAAAAATAAGTCATATTATGAGAAAAAGTCCATTACATTTTATGGTTGCCATCATTTTAGGATTAGGCATCGTCAGTTGCAACACTCCCGTTGAGCAGTCCATCCAAAAAGAATCCTGGGGGCAGAGCTCAGATGGCACCGCAGTTGACCTTTACACACTGACCAGTAGCACAGACCTGGAGGTAAAGATATCCACATTTGGCGGAGTTATTACCGCCATAAATACACCCGACAAAAACGGGAAAGTAGAAAATGTGGTTCTGGGATTCGATGATTTATCGCGCTATCTGGAGAAAAGGAGTTTTTTCGGAGCCATCATCGGACGGTATGGAAACCGAATCGACAAAGGCCAGTTTACGCTAAACGACAGCACCTATCAGCTATCGCTAAACGATGGTCCCAACCATTTGCATGGCGGTACCAACGGTTTTGACCAGAAAGTTTGGGACGCTACACCCGTTGACTCCCCCGAAGGCCCGGCCCTGCAGCTTGAGTATTTCAGTCAGGACGGGGAAGAAGGTTACCCCGGAAATTTAGACGTCACTGTTACTTATCAACTCAAGGGCGACAGTCTGGTGGTTAAGTATCTGGCCAATACCGACAAAGCAACCCCGATTAACCTGACCAACCACTCGTTTTTCAACCTGGCAGGAGAAGGAACCATCCTGGATCACGAACTCACCATTAATGCAGATGCTTATACTCCGGTGGATTCCACACTTATTCCTACGGGAGAAATTAAACCCGTTGAAGGAACACCTTTCGATTTCACCGAAGTTCATCTTATTGGCGAGCGAATTGAGCAGGTTCCCGGAGGTTATGACCACAATTATGTGCTGAATCAGGACGCAGCAGGTGAAATGGCTTTCGCATCGAAATTAAAAGATCCCCAATCGGGAAGAACAATGGAAATCTATACCGAAGAACCGGGCTTGCAGTTTTATTCCGGAAATTTCCTGGACGGATCTCAAAAAACAGGGGATTGGGTATTCGAGCAATACAACGGTCTTTGCCTCGAAACACAACACTTTCCTGATTCGCCGAATCATGAAAACTTCCCGTCAACCATCTTAAACCCTGATGAAACCTATCAGACTACAACAATTATGGTATTTGGTGTGGAAGAATAAATAATAGTTATTCCAATCTCAATAGTCCGTTAAGAAAGGCTTAAATGCAAAGGCGCAAAGTTTTCATTACCGGGCAGTGACATGCAGCTCCCCTTGAAATCACAAATGCCTTGCAGTCAGGTGATTGCCAAAGACAGCCGGAGTGTTAAAAAACAGCTAAATAAAAAGGCCCGCTGAATTGTTTTCAGCGGGCCTTTTTTATCATTTTTCTGAGTCGGATAACTACCACTCCGTTTTTGCTATTTTCATAATTTATGAGATTAACAACTAAACTGCATCATTCATAAATTTTCTATTCCGATGCTCAACTAACGGGCACCAATAAAGGAATCCTGAACATCGGTCCATCCTGCCGCTTCTTTCACCTTTTCCGGAATTTCAGCAGCAACTTTAGAATCCCCAAAAACGGAGACAATCGAAGAATTTCCGGCAGGCAAGTCTCCCTCATAACCATTATAAAATTTGCTGTTTGCTTCGAAAGTTTCATACAAAGCATTCAAATCAGCAGGATCGGCAATCCGGGCCTGGCATTCTTCATTATCGGCCGGACTCCACAAGGCCACCAGGGGTTGCTCTTCTTTTTTCACTTTAACATATACATTGTTGTCAATGGCTTTCAGCGTGGACTCACTGAGTCGCTCACACATTTCGGCGGGTTGCCACACATAAAGCAGGGGCGTTTCCATACCGACCGTATCTATCATCAGATTGTTTACAAATACATGCTCCTCCCGCTCATCAACGCCGGGGCCACTAGTAACATGCCAGCCAAAATGATCGGCGCCGTCACCACGAGCTGTACGCCCAAAGCTTGCACGGCTGTTAACGAATGTATTGTTATAGATCTCGGCACCACGAGCGTTGAGAATCAAGATTCCCTGATTGTTGTTCACAAATTCGTTTCCGGCCACAATAACACCCTCAGAAATTTCAAAGAAGAAACCACTTCGTCCAACCCAAACTTTATCCCCCGAGGCTGCCTGGTCAACCTGACCAACATTCTCGATACGGTTATTTACAAACACACCATCCACATTACCTACATCATACCATATACCATTGGAATTGGGTTGATTGGTCACCAAATTCTCGCGACAAACCACCCGGTGGCTTTGGTTAAATATCTTTACAGCAGCAGGAAAATACCCTCTCCAATTCTCAATATTGTTGTGTGCAAAAATGTTTCGCTCCAGCAACACATCATCCGACGCAACGATATAAAGCCCTTCGGTATTGGTATCTTCAATTTTACAGTTGCGTATTACCATACTGTCGCCATGCGCAAATACACCAACACGCAGTGACTTCGTGAAAGAGCAGTTTTCCAGAACAGTTCCCACTGCATCGTTACCATGTGCTTCTTCGGGCGAGATTTCCTCAGGAAAAAGGCCATCGATGAGCACGCTGATATCTGCATACTGAGTTACCTCAAGCCCTTTTATCACCGGACCTCTTTTATCGGTTGTTTTGCCATGTACATCCTCAGGCGTTCTGATAATTGCATTATTGAAGGCAGTTATTTCAACCAACTGGTCGGTAGGATCGGCACCCAGATAAATTTTCTTTGCTTCGTAATCAACATAAAAAGTTCCTTCATCCAACTCATCTTTGCTACCTGCAGATTGAAGATACTCTCCATCCACAAACACACAGTCGTTGTTGAACCGATGCATGGGTGTTGATTCGATGTTCCGCTCTTTGTTCCACCATGATTGTGGGAAAGCCGGGAACAGGCGCTCCCACTCGGTGTACCAGACTCCATCTTCGTCCTTTTGCCAGTTTTCAGCAACCAATGTACCATTCAGTACCGGCTTTTCATCCTGATAGGGTTGAATGGTAATTCCCTGATTAAAGGTAAGGTCGCCGGTACGGTAAATCCCACCCCGCATCACAATAGCATCATTGGTCACCACGCGGGCGATGGCAGTCTCAATAGTGGTGGGATTCTCAAGAGAAGTTCCATCCGCCTGGTCATCTCCATCCGGAGCAACATAATAAATAGTTCCTGCCACTTCCGGAAGTTCGTAAGTGGTATCATAAGGTCCGTAAACGACCTCTTCCTTTTGTTCAGTTTCATCTGCTGGAGGAGGTGTCTGACAGGAAAACAATCCTGCAACAGCCAACACGACAAAAGAAACCTTCAGTAAAACCTGACTTTTTTTCATGAGGTTCTTTTTTATTTTTTAAAAGAAAAGGGGAAGCACCCTAAGCAGCTCCCCCCATTTGTTAAATTTAACTATTTTGCGCCAACAAAAGAGACATTCTCTTCTGTCCATCCGGCTAGGTGCTTAATGTTTTCGGGGATTGTGGTAGCAACAGAATGTCCTTCAAAATCAGATACGGTCTCGATATTCATCGGGTCCTCATCTGTAAACAAAGCACCTTCAAAACCATTATAAAGCTTACTACTCACTTCGAATGACTCGTACAAAGCATTCAGCTCCTCCGGCGAGGTTATTTTTGCCTGACATTTGTCGTTATCGGCAGGACTCCAAAGCACAATGGTAGCATTCTCTTCCTTCTTGGTCTTTAGATACACATTGTTATCAAAAGCTTCAAGTGTAGGTGTATTCAGTCGCTCACACATTTCGGAAGGCTGCCATACATAGAGAAGCGGAAATTCCAGTCCTATGGTATCCACCAGTAGGTTATTCACAAAAACGTGACCTTCGCGCTCATCAACGCCCGGTCCGGTATTGATGTGCCATCCAAAATGGTCGGCATCGTCACCCCGGGAATCGCGACCAAAGCTGGCACGACTATTCACAAAAGTATTGTTGTAAACTTTTGCACCACTACTGTTCAGAATCAGCATCCCCTGATTGTTATTCACAAATTCATTACCTGCAACAGTCACCCCTTTGGATATCTCAAAGAAGAAACCATTGCTGCTGGGCCACACCTGGTCATTTCGGAATGGGCCTTTGGGACTGCCCACGTTCTCGACCCGATTGTTTACAAAAACCCCGTCTATATTGCCCACATCGTACCAAAGACCGTTGGAGTTGGGATGATTGGCAATAAGGTTTCCACGGCAGACCACGCGGTGCGATTGATTAAAGATCTTCACAGCGGCAGGATAGAAACCGGTCCATTTTTCAATATTGTTGTTTTCAAAAACATTCTGCTCCAGCAATACGTCATCCGAAGCAACTACATACAAGCCTTCAGTATTTGTATCTGCTATCTTACAATTACGCATTACCATGCTGTCGCCAATGGCAAAAACACCGACCCGCAGGCTTTTTGAGAAGGTACAGTTCTCGAAAACCGTTCCCACCACATCGTTACCATTAAGTTCCTCGTTGGAAGCCCCCTGAGGGTAAAAACCATCAATATGCACCATTGTATCAGGATATTGGGTAACCGTCAGACCGCGAATCACCGGTCCTACCCCATCGTTTTCTTTGCCGTTGGCATATCCGCTGGTTCTGAAAATAGCTTTTCTGAAAGCGGTAATCTCAACCAATTTATCAGCAGGATCCTGACCAAGAAAAATCTCTTGGGCATCATAATCCACAAAGAAAGTTCCGTTGTCCAGTTCATCCTTGCTACCAACTGATTGCAAATATTCTCCATTCACAAATACCATATCATTATTGAATCGATGAAGCGGAGTAAACTCAAGGTTTCCTTCTGGGCGCCACCACGGTTCGGGTTCTCCGGGGAAAAGACGCTCCCATTTGGTAAACCAGATTCCATCCTCAGTTTGTTGCCATTCGGTTGCTTCAAGAGTTCCGTTCAAAACAGGTTTCTCATCCTTAAAAGGCTGAATGGTAACCCCCTGATTAAAGGTCAGATTTCCACAACGGTAAGTTCCCCCTCGCATCACCACTGCATCTCCGGTAACCACACGTGCAAGAGCCGACTCTATGGAAGTGGGCGACTCAAGAGCCGTTCCTTCGGCTTCGGCATCTCCATCGGGAGCTACATAATATATAGTTCCGGCAACTTCGGGTAACTCATAAATTTGTTCTACAGGTCCAAAAACCTTATCGTCGCCTTTAGTATTCTCTGCAGCTTGCGGGGCCTGACAAGCTACCACTCCAAGAGCCAGAATAAAGGCAGGGATTAAGCGTAAAAATGGGTGATTCTTTTTCATGTTATTGTTTTTTGATAAAATCAGATAATTCAATTCTTTTATTTTTATAATTGTGGCCCTGCCCGTTGGCAGGTAAAATAGTAGTGGGAAAAGGTTCAATATTTAAACAATTTACTAATAAACAAACATCTGGTCAAAATAGAAATAATCCAAACCAGGAAAACCTATTAAATTATTGTAACACAATGGTTGTTATGCTCTCTTTGGGTAATTCAACAATTACGTTATCCTCATTTAAAATATTATCATTGAGATTTCTGTTGAGCCCGGAGGAAGTCGTATAAGATACTGCCGACGTAGCAGAAGATGGTAATTCAACCTCAATCGTCCTGGCTGAATACTCAGACGGGTTGATAATCACAATCACGGTATTTCCCTCGCCCGAATAAGCAGTCATCTTGAGGGTGGAAACGCCCTCCGGACTGACATCAATACGCTGATAACCTGGACGAATAAACTTTGAATATTGCGAAAATGCGTAACCACGCTTCAATATTTTGCCTCGTTGAGTTCCGTTATTGCCGTCACCCAGGAAACTGTAATATCTGCGGATATACCACCAGATGTAAGCATTCCAGTCAAAAGCCATGGACGAATGAATCCCTTCGAGCATTTCCATGGTTTCGTCCCAGATGGTTTCCTGGTCGGTGTACTCAGTCCAGTTGGAAGAAACATTACCGCTGTTCAGATTCAGCAGATATTCAGTCATCCAGATTTCTTTTTCCTTCTCATGGGCAAGTGGATATGCTGCCAAACCGCCGCCATAGAGGTGTCCGCCAACAATATCAAGATTGTCCACTGCGGTTGCATCATTCAGAATATCACTGGTATAGGCCTGGTTAGAATTCAATGATTCCGCAGCCACCACTTTAGCATTTTCAATCACTCCCGCATAGTTTCTTACAAAATCATACATTTCGGCCACACTATATTCACATCCTTCATAATCCACTTTCCAATCAGGTTCGTTCTGAATGGAGACGGCATCAATCACAGCCCCTTTATCTGCCATGAACTGAATATACTCATTAATATAGTTGGCAAAATCAGAATAATGCTCTTTCAACAAATAACCGCCACCGTTGGTGCTATTATTGCTTTTCCACTCTGAAGGGGGAGACCACGGGCTGGCCAGCACTTTTGCATTGCGGCTGTTGGCCATTTTCACGGAGTTGACCAATCCGGCCCAGTCATCCCGGTTAGAAGGTAATCTCACCCTGTAGATGGAGAGCCCCAATTGATCTTCACCGGTTCCAAACGCCATATCCATTTCGCTTTCGGTGAGGTAATCGGTTCCCCAAATCATATTAGCCCCCCCAAAACCTGCAATTGTTTGATGAACCACTGTAGGATCAAGAGTTAATTTGGTTGTAGTCGGTGCCACCCTCCCGGATTGCTTCAGAACAATCTCCTCCGAAACCTCATCTTTCAGTGACTTGAGAATAAGCTTCTGCCAGTTTTCAGTGGTCTTACCATTTGCAGCATAAGTTATTTCCACAAAAGAGGAAGTCTCCGCTTCCATTATACTCCCGCCCTCTGATGGGAGTATGGTCGAGATAAAGGCATCGCCCTTCACCACTTCGGTGGTGATGTCCCATTGAGTAAAAGCCCAGTCAATTTCCAGGGAAAAACTTCCTCCTGCGGCATCCAGATTCTCCGGAAAGGAACTTTGTTCAAAAGATAATACAACAGTTTTATCCACCTCTTCCCCATTGTCATCTTCACTGCATGATGCAAAAAAAAGGATGGTGGAAAAAAATACGATTAATGAAACAACACAGAGTTTTCTTATGACGAGCATATTCTTCTTTAAATGTGAAAAGGTTGTTGGGAGGAAAGGATTTTCGACAAAATTTAACTTCTCAAAACTAATCAACTATCTCCTGTTTTATGTGGACTTTTTCGTGTATTAAGGGGATATTTTTCATTCCTGTCCATTTTTTGAAGCAGCCGCAACAGGTTGAAAACAACAAAAGGATAGCCTGCAAAGCCAGGAGATAAAAGGCTCTCCGTTGGAAATGCCTCAAATAATTCTTAATTTTGTCTGTTTAAAGATCCTCTTTGATTGATTTCATAACTACCCCATGTTAAAGCAGACACGGATTTTTTCATATAATAACATAAAGCACATTTTGGGCTTTTTGTTGCTTATTGCTTTTCCCAGCCCCACCATGGGACAAGTAATAGGAAACCCTCCGGTGACTCATTACTCTCATCAGGACTTTAACAGTGATGGCCAGTTTTGGGATGCCTGTCAGGATACCTCTGGAATTATGTACTTTGGCAACAATTATGGTGTCTTAAGATTCGACGGCGAAAGGTGGAACAAAATTTCTCTTCCAAACAACAGTGCGGTTCGAAGTCTGCATTGCTCCGAAAACGGAATCGTTTATGCCGGAGGATACAATGAGTTTGGCATCATAGAGACCAATACGAACGGGAGTTTTACATACCAATCCCTGCGCAATATTCTGCCTCCAAAATATTCAGAAATAGGAAATGTCTGGCAAATTTTAGAACTCAACAACACCATTATTCTGCGGACCTTTGATTTCCTGATTCTGCTTAACCGAAACAACGTTGAAATTATTGAAGCCTCAGGGACATTCAATTTTGCAGGAATCTCAGGCAATGACTTGCTCGTTCTGGACAAGAAAAATCTTTTTTTATTGAATGTCAACACCTCGCAATTCCAGCGTATCATCTCCACTGAAGATATTTTGAATGAAAGCATACTAAAAATACTTCCGGGGCATGAGAACGAATCATTGTATTTATTAACCAAAGAAGGTTCCCTATTTGAGATATCCCTGAAAAACAAAACCGCCCATAGACAGCAGAAACTTATCTCCCTTTCATCAAAACAGGTATTCACCTCAGCCATCCAATCCCTGTCGGGGGAGGTGTATATAGGAACATTAAGCAATAAACTCTCCTCCTGGAAATTTCAGGACAACAGACTCATAAAGGTACGATCTTTCGGGGATTTGCAGGATCAGACAGTCCTCAACATTTTTGAATCGCACGAAGGAATCATTTGGATTTTACTCAACAAAGGACTGGATTTTTTTGACCCTAACGCACATCTGACAAATATCTTTCAGGGCTCGTCCATCTATGACGCTATACTTTTTAACAACAGACTCTTCATCGCAACAAATCAGGGAGTATTTCATTCAGCAGATATTTATTCTAACAGCGTAATTTATCAAAATGAATTTCAAAAGATACCAATGCTTGACGGCCAGACATGGTCGCTAAAGGTTATTGACAACCAACTTTTTTGTGCACACGACCAGGGACTTTTCATGATTAGCAATGGCCAGACAACACAAATTCCAGGTTTTCAGGGAGTCTGGAAGCTATTTCCCGTATCAGGGAAAAGTGATCAATTCTTCATTTGCCACTACAATGGTATTGGTTTGATACAAATCAGAAATGGCAACTACTTGGTGTTGTCCAATTCGTTGCCCGGGTTCGATGACTCCACCCGTGATTTAATTGACATTCCGGGAGAAAGTGATTCCTATTGGGTTTGCCATGGTTACAAAGGCGTTTTTAAAATCAAAACCAACAAGGAAAATTCTCGTGTGGTATCCACTGAGCATTTTAATGAGCAAAACGGACTTCCTTCTCCATTCAATATTAATGTTCACAGGTGGAACGGACAAAATATTTTCACAACCAATGATGGTTTGTTTATTTTTGACAAGACAAGTGAAACCTTTGTTCCCCATGAGGCTCTGACTAAACTTCTTGGCTCTGAAAAAAACATTCGTCAGCTTGTTCAACAAGGTGATACGACCTGGTGTGTCATTGACGATCAACTGGCTTTTTTCGATAAAGCAATGAAGAACGTTATTACCAACCCGTTTCTCTCTCTAAAAGGAACGTTGAACCGTGGCATGGAATGCATTGTGCCATTGAAAAACGCCAATGAAGTTTTACTGGGGACAACCAACGGATTGTATGCTTTTCATCCGGAAGCAAAATCTCAATTGCTTTCAGCAAAAGTAAAAACCAGGGTTTCCCGGATCTCCTATTCCATAAATGATTCCATCACCACATTTGCCATTACAGACACAATGGATTTAATGGAATTTCCCAATAATGTTCACAATATCAGCTTCTGGTTTTCGGCACCTTATGTCCGCGACAAAGCCAATATCAGATACAGTTATCTTCTGAAGGACCAAATGAAGGAATGGTCAGAATGGCAGGAAGAACCAATGGTCAACTTCTCCTTTCTGAAAGGCGGTGATTACCTTTTAAAAGTGAAAGCTCAAAGTTTATCCGGTGAAGTCGCTCAAATTACTCAAATACCATTCACTATTGCCCCTGCCTGGTTTGCTACCTGGCCCTGGCTCATATTTTGGGGATTGATAACCACAGGGATGGTTCTTGCCGGAATAAGACAGATTCAGGTAATTATTGTAAAGGAGAAAGAAAAGACTCGTGTGGAAGAACAACAACTCCAGGAGGTACGTGACATGGAGCGGGAAAACCAACTGATAATTCAGGAAAAGAAACGCGTAGAAGCCGACATCATTAAAAAAAGCAAAGATTTAGCCAATAACGCCGTCCTAATTGCTAAAAAAAGGGAACTACTGATTGACATTCAGGAGAGACTCAACGAATTGAGAAAGAATGCAAAAAATGATTATACCCGAACCGGCATTCTAAACATTGTCCGTAGCATTGAGATCAACCTGAATGATGAACAACAGTATCTACTTTTTGACACCAATCTGGAACGGGTTCATCAGGAACTGTTTGACGAATTAAAATCAAGACATCCTAACATCACGACCAAAGACCTAAGGATGTGTGCTTTCATAAAAATGGAACTCACCAACAAAGAAATGGCGAGCATTTTTAATATTTCTGTGCGTGGAGTGGAAACAGCCCGGTACCGTCTGAGGAAAAAATTTCCTGATATCTATGAACTTATTGGTCAGGTCTGACAAATCCGAAGCTACCCCGACGAAAAAATCTGGAGAAACTCAAAATAAAAAAAGGTTGGCTGAATTTCTAAACAACAATTCAGCCAACCTTCGAGAAAATGTCGGTCAATTACTCTTGAATTACTGACAATACAGCCGCATTTATGCCTCCTGTTATATCGACTCTAAAAGTATATTTATTTCCTTCAATCAAAGGTTCCTCATTTACAAGCCCAAGGTTTCCGGGGTCGCGGCCATTTTCACCGTTTCCTACAAAAACAATATTACTGTCGGAACTAAGGGCTTCATTGGTATATTCTCCCCCCCAACCTTTTTGGTGGAAAAATTTGAAGTTGATGTAACCCGCATCTATTGACTCGCCGGCCACAACAGTAACCTCATAAACCATAGGGGACACCTGGGCCATGCACAAAGCTTTATCGGTGTTCCAACCCACCTGATTGTCAAGAGAAGGTTTTCCGATACCATCACCGATAATCCACAAAGCACCACTGCCATCCTGCTGAAGTGTTGCCAGATCATTTCCATTCATTGCTTCCACCACAAAATACTCATGAATAAAATTGGCGATCACTCTGTATTTCCCTCCGATAGCTTTAAACGTAAGGGTCCCATCTCCGTTATCCACAAAGTAGTTCTCATCAATCCACCACTCATCAAGGTTCGCAATGCCATCGATTTCAATTATCTGCTCCTGATCAAGATCGGCTTCCACTTTAAAATTGTCATCGTTAACCATCACCATTGATTCTCCTGCAAACTCAAGAGAAATAAAAGGACCCGCAGCATAGGTAAGCGTATTAAAGATAATCTCATACTCTCCTGCAACATAGCTGGAGAATGTGATCTCCGCATCAGTCCCTTCTTTTATTTCGCCGGAGGCCCAGCCAAAAGTCATTTCGTTTCCGGCATCGGTAATTGTTGGGGTTTGGATATAGCCTTTTACCTTTTGAGGGAAAGAAGCAGTAACAGCATACCTGTACTCATCCACTTTTTCCATTTTATAATCGCCATCAGCTGTCACCAGCGTTATCCATGGATAGTCAGGACGACTCAGGGCGATTTCAAAACTTTGTTCCTCGATGGCAAATTCGATATTTTGAAGAACAAATTTCAATCGTCCTGTCCCATTGGGAATGTCTTTATAAAAAGGCACGTATATCTTTCCGGAGTATTCACCATTGGTTTTTGTCCGAATAACGGTCTCCTCTACCATTTCATCACCAAAAAACAATTGTGCTTTAAGGGTTGACAAAGGCACTTCATCATCAGCCACCATAGTGGTAAAAGAAATACTGTCACCAAAATGGGCGGCGGTGATGTTGTTTTCCACTATCAGTTGGGGATCGCCGACAACAGTCTCCTCATCTTCGCAGGCAATAAAACCCACTAAAGCAAACAAAACACTGAAGAATAAAATATTTCGCTTCATAATAATTTAGATTTAGTTTTACTTATTCCAGCGGTAAGAAACCACTGCATTGGATGGAACCGGATAAGAAAAATGATTTGAGCCGTCACTAATGGTGATTGTTTTGGTATCATTAGTGTCATTCATCAAAACCAAGGCAAAAGAACCATCTGTATTTTCAAATGCACTGTAAATGATGCCATCGGTTGAATAACCGCTGGTTCCAATCCGCACCGCACCAGGTTTTACCACCGATGACAGATGACCAATAATGTAATAATGTGAATTTCGAACAATTGTTTTATAATTATCATTGCTGATATCCACCGCTCCATAACAAGTTTCACACCCTCCGGAACGATTAGGTCCGCGATTTGAGTCAAGCATCAGGTTCCACACGATTACAGCTTTGCTCCAGTTATTCACTGTGCCAAAGGCCACTTGCTCCATATCGTCCATCAACCGTTTGGAAAGATTCTGACCATCGTTCCAGGTTCCGATGGAAGTCTCGGTAAAAATCAGTTCCTTTTCGGGAGCTTTCTGATGAATATCCTCCAGTTCGCTGAAATGACCGCCATAATTGTGATAGGCAGCCCCAGCAATATACCGGCTGGCTTCATCGTCCGCATAAATATTCACAGGATAATCCTCCTGCTCACTCATATTATCGTAATTGTAATTGTGGTCGAAAACATACAATTTGACCTCCAAACCAGCCTCTTCAAGTGCCGGCCCCAACTCTTTGACAAATTCCAATTGCTCGTCCCAGCCCATAAACAAAGATGCAGAGTTACCGCGATTCAATGGCTCATTTTGAGGGGTTATCGCATCAATTGAAATCCCAAATCCGGCGAATGCCTGAATCCATTTCACAAAATAAGTGGCATAATCTTCATAATATGCAGGATTAAGATGACCACTTGTCCAGGAATTGAATGGCTGAAGATCGGTAAGATTATTAACTTTCATCCACCGCGGAGGCGTCCAGGGAGACCCCAGAATTTTAAGATCAGGATTGATTGCCAGAATCTCCTTCAGAATAGGAATCACGTAATCTAATTCCTCCGACTGAAGACTGAAATTCTCGATCCCGGGAGTGTCACAACAGGTGTACTCACTCAAAGAAAAGTCGGAACATCCAATAGCAATACGTACATAACTGTATCCCATCCCCTCTTCATGCGAAAAGGTCTGCTTCAGGAATTCTTCTCTGTCAGCAGGTTCCATCTGCATCAGGTTAAAACACGAAGAACCGGTGATTGCCGCTCCAAAACCATTCATTTTCTGATATTTCACTGACGGAACGAGCGTTATGGTCGTTGGTGACATATTGGAGGTCTCACTAAAATCAACAGCGCCTCTCTGAAAATCATAAGCCCGGTTGCCGGTGGTGGTGAAAATTGTGACATCTCCACCCACTACTTCAGGCTTTTCCTGATCATCCGGCTTATTCACCTCATCATTTTCCTTGGAGCAGGAGCCGCACGACATAAACATGAGGCTAAAAAAAGTCACATAGAATATTTTATTTAGTCTTTGAAAGAAAACACCAACTACTGCGTTGTTCTCGTTTTTAAAACAGTCATTTACAAAAGGTAAACTCCTTGGTTTCAAAAACTTCAAAAGCCTTGTATTTGGCGCTTTCTTATCAAAGACTTTAAATTCCTTAGTTTTCTTACTGGCACTATTTATCATCTCTCTTTGGTTTTGTTCAAAACTTAATCAAACACCCCCGAGTTAATGTGCAATCCGGGACAGGTGTATAAGGATTTTTAATAGCCCGGATTCTGCTCAAGGTTAGTGTTGACATCCAACACTGTCTGTGGAATGGGTAACAGTTCAGAATCCTCAGTAAAAGGACGGGCCTGAGATAACCTTCCATTATCCCGGGTATTGATTCCATTCATAACAGACTGAAGTTTATCATTTCTGATTAAATCGAATAAACGATTTCCTTCAAATGCGAGTTCCAGACGGCGCTCTCTCAACACAGCCTCTTTCATTTGCTCTGCAGAGGATTTAACAGATTCAGACAATCCTGGCAAGTCAACCCTTGCTCTGATTTTGTCAACAATGGATGCAGCTTCTCCCAGCTGCCCTTGCGCTACGAGCGCCTCGGCTTTCAGTAATAGAATATCGGCCAAACGTAATTTGATGATGCTATTGTTGCCAGACCGCATTTTATACATAAACGGATAATGGTCTGAAGGATAATAAAGGCTCCATCCGGGCTCATAATAAACAACAGATTGGTTAAATCTAATCTCGTCCCCCTCTGTTTCAAAGGCAGCAATCAGGTCGCGCGAAGGAGTTACCCACTTTGCCCAGGAGAAGTTCTCATCCCAATTGAGCAAGTTGCGACCAAACATCCAGTTAACCCAGTTTCCGCTTCCGGTAAAAAACTGAACTTCAAAAATCGACTCAGTGGTATTTCTTGCTGCAATATCAGTTCCGGCTTCATTCATTCTAAAAAGCAGGGAGTAATCGTCCACAAGAGAAAAATTATCATTGATAACATCATCACAATATTCAATAACCTTACCATAATCTCTAATTGGTTTCTCAGCATAAGCCTTTGCCAAAAGGGCCCTGGCCACTGCTTTCGACAAAACAGTTTTTTCATTGCCGGTCTCCGGAGCATCAGGAATAGCAGTGGTAAGATCCTCCACAATTTGCTGATAAGCTTCTTCGGGTGTATTCTGAGAAGGGAAGTAGGCAGGATAAACCTCTTCAATATTATCAGCAGTAATATCCTCCGCCTCTGTGGTGATCACAGGAATATTTCCCCAAAAACGAACCATATCAAGCATTACCATAGCCCTGAAAATTTTAGCTTCCGCTTTCCACTGAGCTCTTTCGCTATCTGAAAATGAAGCATCCGGAACCAGATCAATATTTTCAATAATAGAGTTTACATGAGCAATATCGTCAAGATAGCTGTTCCAGTCACGTGTAATTACGCTGTTTCCGCCATCCAGTGAATTATCTTCCACAGGCATCACCTCTGCCCCTGTGGTTCCACCATAAGCATTATCGGCGCGGGCTTCGGTCAGCAACAGATAATCCAGATACCAATGTTCCTGACGTCCGCGAAACAATTCATACATCGCATCGTACTGAGTCAACATTTCACTCCGGTTTTCAAACTTTATGCGATCACCCGACTCATCCGAGGAACCCATTGTAATCTCTGAAAAATCAGAAATCGGGTCTTTATCCAGTGAACAGGAGGCTGCGATGAAAATCATCAGCAATCCAAACCCTTTTTTTACTATATCAAGTTTCATAATTGTCATTAATTAAAATTCAACATTTACCCCAAAAACAAAAGATCTGGTTTGTGGATAAGTACCCCAGTCAATACCCTGTACAGCACCATTATTTCCCCATTGATTTACTTCAGGATCCATGCCGGAATAACCGGTAAGGGTCAAGAGATTGGTTGCAGTGAAATAAGGCTGAATACGTGAGATTCCCCAACGCTCTATCAGGCCACGGTTGAATTCGTAAGAAAGTGTAATGTCTTTCACTCTCAGGTAACTTCCATCCTCCACAAAATAAGACGAGGTCTTGATTTTGTAACCAGCTTTGGGCATATCGGTAATCTGACCCGGAATTCTCCAACGATCAAGTACAGCTGTTGATTGATTTTTAGCATCATACATCCCCTCAGTCTCTATTCTTGATGCATTATAGATGTCGTTTCCATAACTTCCCTGAAGCAGAATATTCAAGGACAAGCCTTTGTACGACAGAGTATTTGTCATGCCATAAGTAAAATCAGGATTGGGATCTCCAATATAGGTACGATCGGTAGTTGAGAGAATGCCGTCTCCATTAACATCCCGGTACATTAATTCCCCGGTTTCGGGGTCCACACCATCGCTGATATAACCATAGAACCCACCCAGTGAGCGTCCGGGTTCATTACGAACCGCATTTTCATTAACAAAATCACTGGTAACGGCATAACTGTAAACCTTGGTTAATTGAAGGTTGGTCAGTTCATTTCGGTTAAATGAGATATTGAAATTAGTATCCCAGGAAAAATTGTTTCTATTCATATTACGGGAGTTAACCATAAATTCAAATCCTTTATTGGTCATTTCCCCTTCATTGCGGGTTATGGTACTGGCAGCAGCAGAACCTGAAGGCAAACCAGTCACCATCAACATATCAGTAGTTTTTTTATAATACCAGTCCATATTAAATGTGAGTCGGCTTCTCAACACCGTCAAATCCAGCCCCACATTGGTCTGTGTTGTGGTTTCCCAGGTAAGATCTGTATTTCTAAGGTTGGCCTGACTCAGGTTAACAGTGGCATTACTTTTTCCTTCTTCCCACCAGTTTTGACGTTGAATATTGTAACGTTCCAGGTAAGCATAATCACCTAGTCCAGACTGGTTACCGGTTTGGCCATAACCACCACGAAGTTTCAAGTCATCCAGCCAGGACAGACTCTCCATAAACGGTTCCGACGAAAGACGCCAGGCACCTGAGACCGAAGGGAAATATCCCCACCTGTGGTCAGGATGTAATTTAGACGATCCGTCGGCACGCATATTCATGGTTATCAGGTATTTATCATCAAAATTATATCCCAAACGACCAAAATAAGACATTATAGTCCAGTCGGCCGAAAAAGTTCCATTTCCTTGAGATATTTTATTGGCAGCGTTGAGCGTTTTGATAGTTCCATCACGGAAGTGAGAAGCACTCTGATAACTCTGCGACCAGCGCGAAGTAGTCGCCGAACTACCCATCATCAGGTCAAAATCATGACGTTCTAAGGACTTTTTATAACTAAAAATATTATCATAAATCATAACCGTTCCCAAACTACGATTATCATTTGCCTGTCCAAAATTGGATCTTCCCCATGCTGTTTTTATGGGATCAAGAAACGACACCTCATGTGTATAAGTACGATCGAGTGTAACGGTTGATTTAAAATTTAAGTCAGGTGTAAATGTAATTTCTGCTTTTCCGGTCGCCAGCAAACGCTGATTATTGGTCTGATTGTCTTCACTACGTGACATATTCTCCACCGGATGTGTAATATTCACCCCATAGAAATTATTATAGTACTGTTCAGGGTTTTCCTCACTCCAAACGGGTGCATAAGTCGGAGTATTTATCACGGATAAAACCACCCCGGCTCTGTTAGCCCCGGTTCCGGAAATAATTCCGTTTCCGGTATAGTCCGAGTAAGAGACATTGGCTCCCACTTTCAGCCAGGAGCGAATCTCATTTTCTATGTTGGCTTTAAAATTGTATCGCTCAAAGAATGAAACTTTTACAACACCATCTTCCTTGCTGTAACCTCCTGAAATGTAATAATTGGTTTTATCATCTCCATTGGTGACAGACATCTGGTAATTGTGAGTCAGGGCCGTTTGATAAGTCTCATCATACCAATCAGTCCTGTCCGTAAGACTTTCCGGGAGATTCATATTCAGGCCCAAATCATCAATAAGGTCTCTATATTGAGAAACATTAAGGGGCTCAATGGTATTAGTAAGATCAGTCACGCCTACATGGCCATTGAAAGTGATTTTTGCAACTCCTGCCTGCCCGGATTTTGTGGTAATCATCACCACACCATTAGCAGCTCTGGATCCATAAATGGCAGCCGAAGAAGCATCCTTCAATATTTGCATACTCTCTATATCATTAGGTGTCAGATACGAGATATCGGTCATAGGAACCCCATCCACAACGTAAAGTGGATCATTGTTTCCATTCAGCGAGGTTGTCCCACGAACCCGGACAACCATCCCTGCACCAGGTGAACCGTTAGGCTTCATCACTGACACTCCTGCTGCACGTCCCTGAATAGCCTGGGCCACATTTGTTATGGGCTTTTTATCCAATTCCTTTGTTGAAACACTGGATATAGAAGTTGTTACATCTTTCTTTTTAACAGATCCGTAGCCGATTACGACCAATTCATCCAGTGTAGCTATTTCTTCCTTCATCCGGATGTCAATCACAGAGCGACCATCAACATTTTCTTCCGTAGATTTCATGCCGATGAAAGAAAAAACCAAAACGGCATCGGATGGCACTTCCAATGAGTATTGCCCATCCACATCAGTAATAGTACCCTTGGCAGTCCCCTTAATCACCACCGATGCTCCGGGGAGAGGCTCATCCATTCCGTCAGTGATTGTTCCCCGGACGGTTAACTCCTGAGCAGAAAGTTGATGTAAGGGAAAAAAAAGACAACCTAACAGGAGAAAACTCCAGAATAAATTACCTTTGAATAACTTCGCTTTTTTCATGGTTTAATAATTAGTTTAACACAAACCTTTTTTACAATTTCTAATTTGTTGTTCGAGTCAAGTGTAAACAACTCTTAAAATTGTAAAAGCGAAGTAAAATTTTCTCTGCCCCTTTTTAAAGAAAAGCGTTACATCATAGATACTCCACCCTGCCACCACAGGACTTCTTTTATACGTCATTGAAACACAATCAACTCACGCAATGAATCTTACATCTATTTATGCTATAAGAAAGATAAATCAGATTAGAGAAGTTTGTATGGTACTTCCCGAAGGAGAAAAGAAATTTTTGAACAATAAATATCACTATTGTTCAGGAAACCTGGAAAACAAAAATTAAAATTGCATCATCAAGCTTTCTTTAACCGGAGACCAGGAATTAATTATTTCACATAAAACCGTGAATTAAATTATTCAGAATTGAGAAACTGAATTCCTGGTTTTTCAAAAGAAATGTTCAGAGAAATAAAAAAGAAAAAAATCAGGAAGAAAAAAAGAAAACTACTCCTCATTTAAAGTCCTGTTGTATATGCAAAAAGAAAAACACACAATTACAACTGCCAATACCTTGCCAACTTCAAACTAACCCATCATAATGAGTTGCCTACGAAGAACCTTCAGAAATCAAAAGAAACAAGCGGATAACAGGTTTTTCGCAGATTAGAAAGAGTTGGATGCAACTCAGTGATAAAAAAATTGCGCCTTTGAGTCTCTGTGTTTAAGCTTTTATTACCGGCCTATTGTGGACTACAATACAAAAGAAAAAAAGACTAAGGCTTACAGAAACCTATTCACAACAGCGATAAGATCTTCTTTGCTCACTGGTTTTGTAATATAATCATTAAACCCGGACTCCATGATAGCCTCTCTGTCACCGGCCAGAGCAAAGGCAGTCTGTGCAATCAGCGGAATTGATTCATTGAAGGAACGAATTTCCCGTGCAGCTTCAATGCCGCTTTTTTCAGGCATTTTAATATCCATCAGCACCAGCATCACTTCGGGATGTTCACGTACAACGCTGACGGCTTCAACTCCGTTTTCGGCAATAATAACATTAAAGCCCTGACTGGAAAGAACCGCTTTAAAATAGGATGAACTTAATTTATCATCCTCTGCCAACAGAATGGTCGGTTTCACATCATTTTCTTTTGATGAATTCATCATTTGATTGTTTTTTTTCGGTACTGCAAGGTATAAAAAATTTGCATTTAACAGTCTCATTTTTACCTTGAAAACGTATTCATTACTTTTGTGCTAGAATAAAAAAAATAAAAAATTTATGAAATATTTTTGCCCCATTATAAAAATTACCTTATATTTGTATCGGGTTAGGGTTAAGGTTAAAGGGTTGTCGGTTCTACCGGCAGCCCTTTTTTATTTTCTTATTTTTCTATCCAACCCGCCTCGTAAACACCTGACCTCTAACCAAAAACCACCAATGTAATAAAATACACCAGTGGTTCTTTTATTTCCTGCAACCGGTTTCAAAAAGATTCATGCAACGATTTGCCCTATGGTAAACTGTTTTTTAGTTCCTGATACCTTTCGGCAAAAACATCCCCCACGTTTCCTCCCAGATTTTGATGATGCTCATAAATTTTTTCAATACGATCCGATGGATTGGGGTGGGTCTGAAAATAGACCATCCAGTCGGGATTATCGGCTTCAGTTCCCATCTTTTCGAAGAAATAAGCCACACCTCTGGCATCCCAGTCCGTTTTGTAGAGATACCTGACAGCAGACTCATCTGCCTCATATTCGTCATCACGGCTAAAAGCCAGTGCGGTAGCCTGCCCCCCAAGTTGCAAAAGAAGATCTTCTACCACGGTAGTCTCCTCTCCTGCAATCACCGACAGTAAGGTTTGTACCCCATACATTTTGGTCATTCGGTTGGTTGAATGCCTTTTGTCAGCATGAGCAAACTCATGAGCCATCACACCGGCGAGAGAAGCCTCATTGTCTAAAAACTTTATCAATCCCGTATAATAAAAAGTAGTTCCACCCGGAACGGCAAATGCATTCAGGATATCTTGGTCGATAATGTAAACATCCCAATCAAATTCATCCGCATATTTTATTTCACCCGTTGCCAAAAGCTTATCACGCATTTCTTCAATGTAGGCATAGGCTTCCGGATAGTCTCTCCTGCTGAGAATCGGATATTCCGATGGATTGGCAAGAATCTCCTGGGTCATCTGTTCGCCAAATTCAACATCCTGATTCACGGTAAAAAGATTTATTTTTCCTTCCTCACAGGAAAGAGTCAATACTGAAAAAAACAGCATTACAGCAAACAGTTTAAAACTTCTATTTTTCATATCAAAAAATTTGATTAACCCATCACACACAATTTCGCCAAAACAAAACAATTATTAAACCAAAACCATGGAATTTTAAGAATTTTCCTTTATTTTTCCTACCTGTTTAGTAGTATAACTTAAGTTTAAAACACACCACAATGATAAAGCATTTAAACAACACTAAATACGAAGAAGCAAAAAAATGGTTTAGAAATCACCCCAAGATTCTGGTTGCGCTTTCGGGAGGTGTCGATTCCTGTCTCGCAGCGTTTATGGGCCGGCATTTCCTGGGCAAACCCAATCTTATTGCTGTGATCGGAGATTCTCCTGCGCTGAAACGCCGGGATTTACATCAGGCCAAGGATTTTTGTATAACGCATGATATAAATTACCAGGTAATAGTGCCCGGAGAAATAGACGACCCCCGTTACAATTCCAATCCTGAAGACCGGTGTTTTTGGTGCAAAAATTCACTCTACACAGGAATGAAAAAACTAAAGGAAGAGCAATTCCCTGACCATACCATTATCAACGGCAGCAACAAGAGTGATTTAGGCGATTACAGACCAGGGTTAAAAGCTGCTGACCAATACCAGGTATTAAGTCCGCTCGCGGATTGTGGTTTTGAAAAAGAAGATATCCGGGAAATTGCCAGTTATTTTAATCTGAAGGAGTGGAACAAACCGGCAAGTCCATGCCTGAGCAGCCGTTTTCCTTATGGTGAAAGTATTTCCATAGAAAAACTCAAAATGGTTGAAAGGGCTGAGGCATTAATAAACAGTCATGGTTTTGTCGACGTAAGGGCGCGATACCGTGGTGGACAAGTCAGCATTGAAGTTCCCAGTGAAGAGGTTGGCCGGTTGAGTGAAATTTTGCCCAACCTCAAACCCTCCTTGCAGGAAATAGGATTTTCGGATGCCTTTGCGGATAAAGAAGGCCTGGTATCAGGGAAACTTAACCGGGTACTCTTAAAAAGAGGAAGCAATTCTGAGGATTCGGCACAATAACAACCTGCCCCGGCAAAAAAGACCATTTGCCGGGGCAGGTCAATTCTTTACCATTACTTATGAACAACCACAATACGTGTACAAGATTCCCGGCCCGAAACCGTCATCATCCGAACAAAATAAATCCCGTCTTTCAGATCATCTACAGAAACAGAGAACTCTTTTCCACCCGATAATTTTTTCTCTTTGACTTTAGTGCCAGCCATATTTATCAGTTCCACAGAATTCAGGGCATGCTCACCCCTGCCATAAATGAAATCTGAGGTGGGATTTGGCCAAAGTTCCACCTGGCTTTCTTCGGGTGCTTTGCTACTGTTGGCAACAAAGGAAGTCCATTCAAAATCATCTACCATGATTCTTTCCGTGCCCCGGGTAGGAGTCAGTCTGATAAGTATGTTATCGTTGCTGCTGTTGATGGTTCCTCCAAATGATTTCCATTCACTCAGGTCGTCCAGTGTTTCATTGGTTATCTGTGCCACCTCCACCCAGGTAACTCCTTCGTTAGTCGAGTATTCCAACTGGTAATATGGTCCGGGGTCATTATCCCAACGCCGGGTTTTCATGCTAAAAGTCCCCACACCTCCCGAAGCAATAGTAATGCGCCAGTCAACAGCGGTCACATCTTTGAGTTTCCATGCATAATTTCCCAGGGCTCCGGGCACACCATCCTGGTTGCTACCTGTAATGCGGCAGGCTTCTCCGCCGGTGGCACGAAAAGTTCCGTCTTCGTAGGCATGATCAGTGGCATAACCGGAAATGTAAGTGCCACTTTCACTACGCACCCATTTATCATCATCATCAAAATCAATAGACGTCTGGGATTTGACAGTTAAAGAAAGGAAGAACAAAAGGAGGGAAATAGAAATTACTTGTCGGAAAAGAGTAGAGTTTCTCATCATTTTTGGGTTTTAAGGGTTAAAAACTTATTTCATTAATGCTTAAGCATTTACGTAAAAATAAGAAAAACCATTAAAACTGTCAACAAAGACCTTAAAATCAAACGATTCCAAAATTTATTGAACCCAAAGCCACGCGACAGTCCAGCCCATTTACAGGCAATCAAAAAAAATTAAAATTCAATTTTATAACTAATGAAAGGAATTGCACTGGTAAAAAACTCATCCTCGATGGACTGGCTCTTAAGGTTATAGGTTTTGCCCTGATACTGTTTTCCTATTAAATTCTTCACTTGCAGGGCAAGTATGGAAGAGGAGCTCTTTCCGTTTATCCGGTATGTGATTGTTAAATCTGTATAGATCTCCAAATCGGAATACCTGTCTGAAAAACCTGCAGTTTCGTCGTACACAATATCTCCTGAAACATGAGAGGCCGCCTCGTCAACCGGATGATACCAGTGAGGTCCCATAGCAGTCATTCTCAGATTCAAGCCAAACAGATTCTTTTGCCTGATAGTCCACTCTTTTCCACCCAGCACATTAACCACATACCCGCCGTCGTAACGGCTACGCCGTTCGACCCCGTCGCCCCCTACATATTTGGAATCATACAAAGAACTACTCACCATGTAATATAATCCCTCATGCAGAAATCGCTCAATAGTAAGATCAAGCCCCAGATTGGTTCCCGTACCCCGGTTAACCAGCTCCTTATCAAACGACCAGTCATTCTTGAAATTGATCATAGAATAAGCACTTCCTGCCACCACCGGCACATCATACAACCTTTGATAGTAAGGTTCTACCTTCAGCCTGAAATTTCCGGAAGGAGACCAGTCGTAACCCAACACAAAATGATGTGCTTTGGAGCGTTCCAGTCTCTCATTTGGCAAAACAACACCTTGGGAGTCCTCACGTTCCACGAAATAGACAAACAATGGTTCGGTCTGACTGTGTTTTCCGTAGCCCAAAGAGAACCGATGCTCCGGATGCGCTTTCCAGGCGAAAGAAAATCTGGGAGTCAACAAAGTTTCATCATTTATCCGCAGCCAGGAAACATTAACCCCTCCGGTAAAAGTAAGTTTATCAGAAAGCTGATACTTTCCTTGTCCATGGGCCTGGAGTAACATAGTATTTCCCTCTCCGTTTAGAAACTCTTCATAGTTCCCGGAGCCCATATCTCTGACCTCCCCTTTAAGATTATAAAAAAGACTATTGGCATCAATGCCCGCCTTCCACGAAAGTTGTGTATTTACTTTATGGTTAAAAACGGAGGCAATAGTTACCTTTCCTTCCAAATTTTTCCCCTTATTCTTTGGAGTTAGAAAGTCCGGATTGTTTTCATCAAGTCTGATTTTCTCCTTGTTTAACTGCAGACTTATTCCAGATGCCAGGGTTGTTCGAATAAATGATTTATCAGAAATGGTTTTCTGATGAGTAATACCACCTGCCCCCATATTGTATTGAAAACTCATTCGTTCGCGGTTTTCAGGCGATTCCCATTTTTCCGGGTCATCATATCCTTTGGATGTAGTCTCACTTAGTCCGCCAACGCCCCACAACGAAAGAGTTCCCAAATTACCCGAAGGCATATTCAGATTAAAGGACAAATCCTGATAAACCGGAATCTCATTGCCATCACTGGTTTCAGGCAAAAATTGAAACACCAGAGCCATGGTTGAATATCGGTAATTAAACAAAAATGAACCCTGCCCTCCTATACTAAAAGGCCCCTCAGAAGCTATCTCCACACCTTGAACCCCAACCTGAAAACTGTGTTCATATTTTCGATTATTTCCTTTCCGCAATTTCATATCAAAAACTCCCGCGGTAGCATTTCCATACTCGGCAGGAAATGCCCCAGTGTAGAAATCGGAATTAGCCAAAACCTGACTGCTAAATATGGATAATGCACCTCCCCCGGCAACATTTCCTCCGGCAAAATGACTTGGAACCGGAATATCGATCCCCTCAAGTCGCCACAACAACCCTTTAGGCGCATTACCCCGCACTACAATAGCATTAACATTAAGCCCGGCAGTGGTAACTCCTGCAAAATTTCCTGCCATGCGAGCAGGATCGTCCAGCGTTCCTGCATATCTCCGGGCTTCCTCCACCGAGAAAGTACGTGCACTAATCATTGCCATACTATTTTGAGGTTGATCCTTACGTAAAGAAGATCTGATAACCACCTCATCCAGCTCAGCAATTCGCTCCTCCATCTTTATTTCCAATACAATCTCCTTGGCCGAGCCCACAACAATTTCAGGAATAACAACGGGCTCATATCCCACAAAACGAGCCTCTAAAGTATATCGGCCAACAGCAACTTCTGAAAATAAAAACCTCCCATCCATATCCGTAATAGTCCCTTGCTCAGATTCTCTGATAACAATATTGGCTCCCGGCAGAGTTTCCCGGGTTGAAGCATCCTGAACTACCCCCCTCAGGGTTTGGGTAGGTTTTTGAGAAAGGACAATAATATTTATACAAAAGAGAAAAAAGAATACAACTCTGATTTTCATAAAAAACTTCCTTAGGTTATTAGTTTTTTTTAGAAGTCAAAAATAAAAAGATTGCCCATTGAAGCCAACAGAAACTTCCATAAGCCAACGAAAAAACCTGATAAAACAAGAATGGAGCTTTTATTTATCCTTCGGCTCCGCCGTTCTGTTTACAAAAAAAGTTGTCACAAATTTGGAGGCAAGCAAAATTCCTTCAATCAAGTGTTCGCCTGGCTCTTACGCTTTGCTTGTCAATGAGAGCCAATCGGAGGAATTCCGCTCAACTTAGGTGTAAAAAAGAATCGCAAGTTCCATCCTGCTTAAAAAAATTTTTTTATACGGTTGTAGAATCCGTAAAAAAAAACCTTGTTGCAAGATAACACTTTGGTATAGCTACGGATTCGATGGGGGGCTCAAAAACCTCATTATCTGGGAGTTACAAGCACCGTGCAATCATGAATAAATAGGCCTTTTTCAGGAATTCGCAAAGGTTTACCGATGTGTTGACGCATGAACAATCCTCATTTTTTCCGAACAATCCAGACATCCTGTGGCAACCATCTTCCTTTTTCAGGAACAGGTACCTCATGCTCCAGAACATCCACCTTTGCGAATAGTTTTTCCATAAATGCAGAAGGCTGAAAAGCAGAATAAGTCCGGTGACCTTCTTTCACTTTGCCACGGACAATTAACTCTCCTGCCTCGAATTGCTGGCATTCCCGTGAAGTAAGTTTCTCTTTAAAATTGGCCCCATGTGTAGTAACCAACATTACACCTCCGGGCTTCAGAACACGGTGGAGTTCTTCAAACCATTCCTGATGCATCCGGGAAGATAGATGTGTGAAAATAGAAAGTCCGTAAATGGCATCAAAGAAATCGTTGGGATAGGGCAACTGTGCCTCCAGAGCATTGTTATTAAATTCAATTCCCTGCAGGTTTTTGCTGCACCAAGATATGCTTTTTGAGTTGTAGTCGGTTCCATAACAATACCAGTTATCACCCAACAAACCAGGAAGATGACGAATAATGCGTCCCGGGCCACACCCCCAATCTAAAATATTCCCCGATTCAAGAGTCTTATGTTTACGGATTTTATCCACAACCCAACGGGCAGATTCAATGCTTTCGGTAAAGTACTTGTGATAATTAATCTGGAATGATTCGTATATCAAATAATCGGGCGGAAGTTTAACCCCTGGATTTTCCAACCTGAATAACCGATTAATTTTCCGGTTTTTGAATCTCTGATAAAAATAGCGCATCCAGTCTGCAAAATATATCAACCTTAACTGTCTTAAAAAATTGGAAATCGACCCTTTTCTCATAGAAAAAACATTTTTTGAGAGCACTCCTGACTTTCAACATCTCCAAAAATACATTTTTTTAAGGAATAGCAGTTATCTTTGCCCTTCTTCTAAAATTGCAAACAATGATAATACTCGATCATCCATACGTCTCCCAAATTCTGGAAGACACTATCTTAAAAAATAACTATCCGGTTCTTAAAAACAAGGCATCTGAAGAATTAAACCTCAGAGAAGATCTCCCGTTCCTGGATGACCATGCTTTTGCTGA
Source organism: Marinilabilia sp. (assembly GCF_016278715.1). GTDB lineage: Bacteria > Bacteroidota > Bacteroidia > Bacteroidales > Marinilabiliaceae > Marinilabilia. Next base: position 27,011 of record NZ_JADQBH010000139.1, read on the forward strand.
GGCCATAAAAGGGAAAGATTTCCCATTGGTTTACACCAACTCCGAAAATTCCATTGAATGGATCAGCCGAAACCTGGATTTCACCCCACTGCCAGAACTGATATCGAATTTTAAGGACAAAGTAAAATTCAGAAGACTGATAAAGGCCATGTATCCGAACTTCTTCTTCAGAGAGGTAAGTTTTGATGATTTGGAAAAGATATTCCACGGAGAACTGCCCTACCCCTTCATCATCAAGCCTTCAGTAGGTTTTTTCAGCATTGGAGTGCATGTAGTAAACGATGCTGCAGAATGGGTAAAAGTGGTGGCTAAGCTAAAATCTGAAATCGATTCTCTGGGCCGCAACTTCCCGGGCGAAGTAATTAACGTCTCCACTTTTATTCTTGAAGAAATTATTCCGGGCGATGAATTTGCGGTAGATGTCTATTACGACCGGGCCGGAAAACCTGTGGTCCTGAACATCCTGAAACATTTATTTTCTTCGGCCGAAGACGTAAGCGACAGGGTTTACATCACCTCAAAACAAATCATCGAAGACCACCTTGAATCATTCACACGGTTCCTGAGCAAGATGGGCGACCTTATTGAGTTACGTGGTTTCCCCATGCACATTGAGTTCAGAGTAGATTCTAAAAACAACATAGTTCCCATAGAAGTAAACCCCATGCGATTTGCCGGATGGTGTGTGACCGATATTGCCTGGTATGCATTTGGCATTAATGTTTATGAATATTTCTTTGAGCAAAAACAGCCCGACTGGAAAAACATTCTGAAAGATAAAAACGATGACATCTTCAGCATGGTAGTTGCTGATTTGCCCGGTGACATTCCGGCAGAAAAAATCAGGAAAATCGATTACCTGAAGTTCCAAAACTATTTTGAGGAGCCATTGGAATTAAGGAAAATCGATTACAAAAAGCATGGTGTTTTTGCGTTTCAGTTTGCTCGAACCAGCTATAAAAACAGAAAAATGCTGGAGGATATTCTCAAATCCGATCTTAAGGAGTTTCTTATAATGAAAACTCGCTAGAGACAATTTTTAATACTTGAACCATATAAGAAAACCTGTCCAAAATAAATATCTTCAAGCTGCTGCAGACCGACCTTTGCAGGTGAGCCTAAAAACAAAGTTGTTTTGTATTAATTCGGAACCCATTCAATTTTTTCCCGTACAAACTTAACATACTTCCCTCCCCGCCATTATTTTATCCGTGAAACACAAACTACTTTGTTATGAAAAAACTTTTTCTATTCCTGCCTTCCCTTATTCTGCTTGCTTGTCAGCCGACACAAACCCCCTCCGGACTCAAAGAGAATGCCTCATTCCCTGTGGGAACAGCCATCCGGGCTCATCAAATAATCAACGACAGCGCAATGCAAGCCATTGTAGCAAAAGATTTTAACAGCATCACCCTGGAAAACAGCATGAAAATGTATGCTGTTCATCAGTCAGAAAGTGATTACACCTGGGACCACGTGGATGATGTGGTAGATTATGCACAACAAAATCAACTCCGCCTGCATGGCCACGCCTTCATCTGGCACTCGGGGACGCCCCGCTGGATAAACGAAATGGCTCCTGACAGTGCTAAGCTTGATCAAATCATGGAAGAGTACATCCTTACTTACGGCAGTCGTTACAAAGGAAAAGTTGCCGGATGGGATGTGGTTAATGAGGCACTTTTGGACAGCACCGGAACATACAGAGAATCTATCTGGTACGAAACCATGGGCGAAGGCTATATTGCCCGTGCATTTGAACTGGCTCATCAGGCCGATCCAGAAGCAGTCCTGTTTTACAATGATTTCAATATTGAGCGGGACACCGTAAAACTGCATGCTATGCTGCGAATGGTGGATAAACTCAAAGCTCAGGATGTACCCATCTCAGGAATTGGTTTCCAAATGCACATCAGGATGGATACCGACGAAGAAACCGTGGAATATGCACTAAAAAAAGCTGCTGAAACCGGTTTGCAAATCCATCTTTCGGAAATTGACATCATCTTTAACAAACATGACGATACCCCCGGTGGCGGAATACAGATTTACGACGAACTAACCGAAGAAATGCTCCAGGCCCAGGCCGAAAAATACCAATGGCTTGCTGAAGCATACATTCGAAATGTACCGGCAGAGCAGCGTTATGGAATGACTGTATGGGGTTTCAGCGACAAACATTCCTGGATTCCTTCGTTCTTTAATCTGAATGACTGGCCATGCCTCTTCGACGAAAACATGGACCCCAAACCGGCTTATCACGGTTATATGAAGGGATTGGGTAATTCCAAATAAAATACAGCAATAATATTCAAAAAGGCTTCACGGTTAGTGGGGCCTTTTTTGATTTAGAAAGAACTGTAAGGAAATGCCGATTTTTGTGCGAACAAATAAGTAATCCCGTACACCCTCCAATAAGTAAAAGGTTGTTGTCAAAAAGGGGATTTGCAAAAGTCTGACAGCACACTAATGAGAATAGCGGAATAATCAGGTGTTTCTTAATTCTGTCGTTACAAAATCTGATACGAAGCAGAAAACTTCAGTCAACCACAAAAAATCCAAATCTTTTTGACCATTATGGTGGAAATGCTCCTTATTTCATTTTCATCAATTCATGTATTTCATTCAAATGTAATTTAAGATGTTCAGGAAACCCGATGATAATATCTTCTAATGAAACAGGTTTTATGAAACCATCCGTCCAAAGATTGTTCAAATCCTTTTCATTCACCTGACTCATTATGTACGAAAGATGAAAACCGTAAAGTTTCCAGAACTGAACTAAATTAACCCAATCGGCATTTTCATAATTCTGAATATGAATCCATGTGTCGTTGTCCGGTTGATAATCCGGAAAATATAGTCGCTTTAAATATTGTAACCGAACAATGCGATGATGGTTATTAACAGAAGAATCAACCAAGTGTCCCAAAATTTGCTTTATATTCCTGTTTTGGCTGTTTCTATTAACGGTGATTTGCTCCTCTGTCAAATTCATTAAAATATTTTCCCAATTCGAAATCAATTCTTCAGTTTGTTGGGATGCTCGTTTGATTCGTTGAATTTTCTCCATGCTTCTTGTTTTTTAATTCATTCAAAACTATGGATTTGACAAATAGTAAAAAAGCGAAATGTTCTCATCAAAAACATGAGAAATATTCATGGATTTAAACAAATTAGATTAATTATATTTGTTTTATGGATTTCAAATATGTCAAACTTATTTCGACAATTGTTGATTGTGGAAGTATCACAAGAGCTGCTCAGGTATTAAATCTGACACAATCCGCTCTTAGTCACCAGTTAAAAGTAATTGAAGACCAAAAGGGCATCCGGTTTTTCACTCGCTCAAACCGCAAACTAAATCTAACTCCTGCAGGTAGGATGGTTTATGAGGCCTCCGGCAAAATCCTGTCAGAGATTAACAGACTAGAATCAAATCTAAAAGATATAAACAAACTAAACAATGGCTCTTTAAGGTTGAGTGCGGCCTGTACAACAAGCTATCATTGGCTCCCCAAACTTTTGCAATCCTTTAAAACGCATTATCCCAATATTCACATTGATATCGTTTTGGAAAATTCTTCAAATCCCATTAACGAGATAATCAAAGGAAAGATTGATGTTTCCATCGTCGTATCCCCAATTGAGAATAAGAATATCGAGTATAAATTTCTCTTTGATGATGAATTAGTGGCAGTTTTCTCAAAACAACATAAATTCAACAAGAAACAGTTTTTAATTGCCAAAGATTTTAGAGATGAACATTTAATAATTCACTCAAAGCCCCTCAATTCAGTTGTTTTCTATGAGCAGATTTTAAAGCCAAAAGGTATTGAACCAATCAAAATTTCGGAACTCCCACTCACCGAAGCGACCATTGAATTAATCAAAATAAATTATGGTGTAGCAGTTATGTCAAAATGGTCAATTCAACCTTATTTAGACTCTGATGCTGTTTCATTCAAGAGGATTAATCGGAATGGGTTTTACAGACCTCACTATGCAGCAATTCTAAAATCTTCAAAACATCCGGAATACATCAACCATTTTATTTCATATTTATCGAAAGGTCTCTGATGGGATAGAGCATATTGGGTGTGGGAATGCACCTGGGCTAATACGTAAGATACGCTCGAGCTTTTTATTTATCTCACCTTAATACTGTAACTCCATAGTATTCAATGGCTTTAAGCTTCCGGCCATCATCTATTCTTTTTGTGTTCATATTTTTGACCGCTAAAGATCGGAAATCCAATGTATCGATAACTTTAGGGGGTCAACATGCTGCGGAATAATCAACGAAAATCTATCTCAAAAGGGGGTCAACATCCGCCGGAATGACAGTTTTTTTTTCATCTTAATTTGAAGTGAAATCTCTCCGATTTTAGGAGGTCAGCTTGGTCCCCACCATTGACATATTAAAGTTTTGTTATGGCCCTTTTGGCTCTTTTATTCACCTAGTCGTGTTGATAATTTTTAATCCTTTTTTCTCAAGAACACTTTCAAGTTTTCTCCAATCTTTCTGGAGGAAATTATCAACCGGAAAAGATTTGCTATTATCATCTATTAAAATTATTCTAATATTTATAGGTGATTTGGTTCTGGGTCTTTCAATAATGATTTCTTTAATCTCATTTAATCTAAAGGTTTTTCCCCAGGGGAAGTAATAATTCTCAACTCTCAGATAATTTTCAGATACGCCAACTTTCGCCATGGCTATAAAGGCAAGTGATGTAATTAAAAGTCCAAGAAGTACGATTACAGACACTCCTCTTGCTTGGTCGTTTGTTGCTAAAAGAAAGATATAAATAAGAGCGAATCCTATTATTGGGAAATAAGTGCGAAGTGAAAATATTGGCATTCTTGAAATAAAACTGAATTCTTCAAATCTTGTTTCATTTCTTTGAATTCGCTCCAAAGAAAGTGGAGTAAAAGAATTTAGGTCAAAATCTTCTTGCCGGTTAAATGAATCCAATCCTTTTTTTATTACTTGAGAAATCCGGATAGAGTTTTTATACAAAGGATAGTGAATTAGAATAGCTTTGGTTCCTGAGTTTCTAATAATTTGGATAGCCCTTAATCTCATGACACCATCCCGACTTTGGAAATTTATTTCCTTTATATCGCTCCATTTAATCACTATCCGTTCTTTCTTATTTGTTAATTGAATCCCACTTTTCAGAACCTCAATATCTTGTTTTAACGGATGAGTTCTAAAATAAAAAAACAAAAAACCTCCATAAAACAACATTAGCATTGACATTGCAAATGTTGATTCCGGAATAAACAAAATGGTCAACACAAGCATACCAAATAAGATTAGTAAACTTAATCCAATTTGAAAACAATATATTATCCAATATGTCTTATTATTAATGCTTTTCATTGTTTTCATAAGTTTGGACACCACAAGCATTCGTATAAAATGTAGCGGATAACTTCCGTTATCACTGACTGCCGACGCCAAATTTGAGGCAATTGCCTGTGAACGAAAGAACGGTGTGCGTCAGAAGTCTGAGTTTAATTCGAAACTATAATTATAATCAATTAGCTTTCTTTCTGTATGATTATCAATCCAGGCTTTTTCTTTATGACTGATTTCAATTATCTCGTTGGTCGATGTTTTTTTAAATCTTTCTGCAACCGACTCTAATATTTTTAATTCATTTTCAGTAAACAATTCCTCTTCAAAAGTCTTGTTTGGATTCGGCTTAAATTGCTCTCCCGTGCCACCATCGGCAAAACTGGCATAATAGATGTCTATTTCGCCTTTATTGGCTATATATTCAAAAATACTGTTGAAATTATTGGGTACAGGCCCCATTGGAATCGCCCTATACAGAACACCACTCATCGAAAAACCTGATTGTTTGTGCATGATAAAGTCAGCATAAAATAACAGTTTGTTCAACTTAGTTTTCCAAGGTTCAAGCTTTTGGGTGAAAAACACAACCATTTCAGAAAATTTCCTAAAATCAGGTGTTTTATATCCTGTTAAACTATTGGGAAGGCAAGTGCCAAAGAAGTAATATTCCAATTGTTTTTCAAATTGGTTCTTCTTTTCTTCTTCCAATAAGATATCAATTGTTTTATGTGTCTTTTCAATAAATTTCTGGTCAAGTGTTGTGCAGTAATTAACCAATTTTTTAAACTCATGCGGGTCGTCAGCTAACTGGATTAATTTGGCGTTTGATTGGTTTGGAACCTCACCACCTTCATAGTGCCGATATCCATTAGTGCCAAAACCTAATATCTCGGACATTTTTGCTGCCGAAAGATTGTATTTTTCCCGAATTGAAATAATTTGTTCAGGAAATGGGATGTTGTATTTTACCCTGTATTGATTTACTAATTGATTGTAATTCAATTGGGCAAATGCATCATCCTCAAATTGTTCGCCTGTATCTTCGCATTTGTACGAATGAAATAACACCTTGAATTCGTCTTTGCGAAAACTCATGGTTCTCCACTCATTTACAATGCTCATTTCTTTACCTGTAAATGGACTTTTCATGATGTTTATTTTAAAAATGGATAATTCATAGAGTATTCGGCAATATGAAATGAAATACAAACCACTCTGTTGTTTTCATTTCCCATACTTACTTTGATATACACTTCTTTCTTTTTTACTTGCTTACCAAAAACCCACATAGGCAATATGCCATGCATTTTTTCGTCTAAAGGGCCTTGCGAATAATCTTCTGCTTTTAACGAACTTATAATTTCTTTACGTTTGGCAGGTGAAATTTCTAAATCGTGAAGCGTTTGTTGATTCTTGCCACGATCATCAAAAAACAGTATTCCGAAAATATCCATTTTCACCTTTAGTTCCTTTAAGTATGTTTCAACTTCTTGTTTTGATGCCATGTATAAATTGAATTCGGTGTAAAGATACGTTTAGTTTTCTACATTATTCAACTTTAAGATTTGTTTTTTAATGATATCAACCAATAAATCAAACTTTATAATTGTTTCTCCATGAATTAAACCTCCTGTCAATTTACTGAAATCATTGCATACAAGTTGGCAAAAAAAGTATATGCCTGGGTGCAAGGGAAGGTTGCAAGGTAGGACAGCCACACTGTTGCTCTTGTACGCTGGTACGTTCCTGTCAAGAAGCTAAATTCTTTCTCATTTTAGTTTTAAAAACACTGTATTTATCTGCTAATCTTTTTTTTAACTTAACCAAAACAAGCACCTAAATAAAATATTGGGGGATTGATGGGATCGTCACTGACGGCCTTTACCAAAATAGGTCAGGAACAATAAAAACCTCAATCACTTAACTATCCCGGTCTTTCACACGCCATTGCAGCCAGTCATTTGTTTCTTAACTCATTTTTATTGTTCTGACATTTCAAAAATACATAGTCAATAAAATTGCAACACTTAACCTCCAATTAAGCGTAGCTAACATACGCTTAAAATTGGAGCCTACGTTAATTGTAGGATTTCCTTACTTGTTGTTCGTTGAAATCTCAAACATTCCTTGAAAACTATTTGGCAAGAAAACCTTATCTCCTGCATTATTTGATATTATTTTCATCCCGTCAATATATTTTTGAGATAAAATTATTTGACCGGCAATTTCCGAACTTGTGTTCTCTTTCAACCTGGAAATATAAGTACTCTCTGCATCAGCAATTATTTTCATTGCTTCGGCTTGTGCTTGTGCTCTAATCAGCGTTGCATTGGCCTCAGCGTTCGCTCTCGTAACTTTTGCAGATGCTTCGCCATCTGCTTCTGCAATTAATGCCCGTTTTCTTCTTTCAGCAGTCATCTCCTGCATCATTGCTTCAGCAGTTTCACTCGAATAGTTTATTTCCTGAATTTCTACTCTTGTGAATGTAACTCCCCATTTTGATGCAGTCTCAACTAACTGAGCGGCAATTCTCTGATTCAAATTTTGACGTTCAGACAGTACTTGATCCAATTTTATTTTACCAATATTTGACCTTAACGCATTCAATGCAATATCTGCAATCGATTTTGGTAAAATATCAATATCATACAATGCCTTTACGGGGTCAGTTATTCGCCAATATATTGAAGCATTCGCATCAATGGTCACATTGTCCTGAGTTTGACATTGTCTTGGTGGTGTATCAGTTTGTTGTTCTGACAATTCAATAAAATATCCATTCTTATTAGCAACTCCTTCCCATTCATAAACTTTCTTAATACTTTCAATAAATGGTAATTTAAATCTTAGTCCATCTCTCTGTACTCTTGAATGTTTACCAAATCTTTTAATTAAAACAACATGGTTCTGTGGAATCGTGTAAATTAAAGCCATAATTTTTATTCTTTTAAATAATTAATTTATTTGATTTAACATTTAAAACTATATACTTATTTCCAATTGCAATTTCTTTTTCGGTTTCAAACTGATAAATTTCATCATTTATGAAAATATACTTATCACCTTCAACTTCCTTTATGATACCTTCCTTGCCGATAAATCCCTCAAGCCCCCCTATGTGTTTACTTGGTGCAACTAATTTATCATTGATTTTTTCTATAATTTTTCGCCAAATTGTATAATGAAAAACAACAAGAACCATCCATATTAATACTCCAAAAAGAATTTGATATAGAATTGGCATATCAATTTCTTTAGCAATGGCAAAAGTCCCTATTATATACGCTAAATGAGTAGGAAAGTCCGAAGCGAAGAAAATATCTACAAGTATCAAAATTATTGCTGATACTATTAAAATCTCATTAATTGTCATTCCCAATATTTCCATATTTTTTTTTATTTAGTGGCGAAATTCTCTGTTGATAATTGTGACATTACATAATATAAATACATCAGGGGAAATTGCGAATGCATTTTACTATGAACCACTCCGTTGTGAAAACATTTAAGGCGGGACACCTTCGGGTGCTCTCGTCTTCTGTTTTTATATGAACACCTCCCAGGATGCAGTCTCAGAAATACATCTTCCGAATTTACTAAAAGGATTGAACAAAATACATTAACTGGTCGAAAAACCAAACTTTGAACAACTATCGCTTAACTATTTAAGGCTTCACTCCGGGTGAAACCCTTAATCGCCCAAACGGAACAAAAAAAGCCTGAAAACCCGCTTTCGCAGATTTTCAGGCTCTCTATATCAGAAAATCAGATTCTCTTAATCAAGTCCTCTCATCAGCTTTTTCAGCCATGGTGAGATAGCAAACATCAGCAATGCAGCCGATCCTGAAGTCATTACCAGGAAGAGGAACAGATTCATATCGGGCAAATATGTTTCCAGAATACTCCTGAGGGCTCCGGCCAGATAATTGGCAAGAGCAATAGATGCAAACCAAAGTCCCATCATCAACGAAGTAATTTTGGGAGGCGACAGTTTACTAATCATACTCAACCCAATAGGACTGAGACAAAGCTCACCCATTGTATGCAACAGATAAACACCCACCAGCCATAAGGGGCTAACCAGGTTGGTAGCCGTTGCTTTGGTATCGGCAGCAAACATAATTACAAAACCGAGAGACAGCAAAAGCAAACCGAGACCAAACTTCACGGGAGTGTTGGGATTGCGTCGTCCAAGCCACACCCACAAGATTGAAAATACCGGAGCCAGACCAACAATCATAATTGCGTTTACAGACTGGAACCAGGAGGCTTTAATCTCAAAACTTCCCAACATACGGTCGGTCATATCACGCGCAAAAAGATTAAAAGTTCCACCTGCCTGCTCAAACCCTGACCAGAAGAAAACATTAAAGAAGCAGAATACCAAAATAGCCGCCATTCTACTCCACTGGTCTTTTCCGGTTGTGTTTTTAATAATCAGATACGCGATGGCGGATATGGCAATAATGGCAGTTCCGCGAATGATCCAATCCATTGTTGAATCCGGCAGTGTCCACCAGACCTTAACAAAAAGGTAGATAAAAGCAATAATACCCAATATCCAGACCCCTATGTCGAGCCAGTCACGACCATTCATTCTGACATTATCGTCTTTAAAGGTCCGGCTGGGGCCAAAACCAATAGTCCCCAGTTTCTTTTCCTGTGCCCAAAACCATCCTGTTCCTAAAAACATACCAACGGCCACGGAGCCAAACCCCCAGGACCAGCCAATAGACTCACCCAGATATCCGGCTACCAGAGGTGCCAAAAAGGCTCCCAGGTTAATACCCATATAGAAAATGGTAAACGCTGAATCCTTACGTGGGTCTCCATCAGCATAGAGACGCCCCACCATGGTAGAGATATTAGGTTTAAAGAAACCATTACCAACAATAATAAGGCCCAGACCGATAAAAAGCCAGTACTCACGCAATTCCTGAAGCGCTTCGGGGGATGAAATGCCCCCCATACTAACAACTGCTTCGGAATAAGCCAGAGCGGCCTGTCCCAAAGCCATTATCACTCCACCAATTATGATGGCTTTTCTTTGCCCGATTAACCGATCGGCCAGTATTCCTCCAATAATGGGGGTGAGATAAACCAATCCTGTAAAAATTCCGTAAATTTCAAGAGCATGGTTTTCTGCATACGCAAATCCACCATTTACAATTAATGATGTGAGGTACAAAACCAGAAGCGCACGCATACCATAATAACTAAATCGTTCCCACATTTCCGTGAAGAACAAAACCCATAATCCCTGAGGATGCTTTTGAGGAGGAGTCTCCATATCCAAAGGGCCTTGAGGAACTTTTTTTGATGGTGTGTCCATTCTTTTGCTTTTTAAATTTTAGGTTTATTTGTTTTTGCGTTCAAATTTTTGTTACATTTTGGAAACATCCCTGAACCGAAAGAACGGGCAGGCAAAAATCCCGGATAGATTTTCGATATTTCTAATTGTGAAAATTATCAAAATTTACCGAAACAAAATGGTATTTTGGTTTGTCTTTTTTCAAAAAACATCAATGATGTTTTTTGAAAAATCGCAACAAAACCTTACAAACAACTAAAAATAAGACATTTCAGGAAGCAAATAAGCTTCTCCATTTTTTCAAATTATTACAAAAATACATTTTGTAAGCTAAGTTAAACGTGTTATTTCTCATATAGTACATGAAAATTCTCACCTCAAAACAAACCGGCGAGACCGACAACTACACCATCGCTCATGAACCCATTGCTTCCATCGACCTGATGGAACGGGCAGCTTTCCAGGCTTTCCGCTGGATAACACACCATTTTCCGGCCTCAGGGTTTAGCGTATTTGCAGGTCCGGGGAATAATGGAGGAGACGCCCTTGCCATTGCCAGAATGCTAATAAAAAAAGGTCAATTCGTAAAAACCTATCTTTACCGAAGTGAAAAATTGTCGCCCGACGCAACCATTAATCTTGAAAGACTGAAAAAAATCCCCGGGGCAATCATCACAGACCTTTCGAAAGAAGAATTACCGGCGCCCTCTCTCTACCCACCCATTGCAATCGACGGACTATTTGGGTCCGGTCTCAACCGACCGCTTAACCAGAAAGCATCGAATATTGTCCATTACATCAACAATTACTTTTCACGCACCATTTCCATCGATATCCCCTCCGGTCTGTTCTGCGAAGACAACAGCCATAACGCCCGGGAAAATATTATCAAAGCCTCGCACACCCTGACGTTTCAAATGCCAAAACTGGCCTTTCTTTTTCCTGAGAACAGGGAGCAAACAGGCCATTGGGAAGTATTGCCCATCGGACTCAGCCACAAAAAAATTGCGGAGACACCCACTCCATGGCAAATCACCCGACAAAAGGAAGTCAGGAGGATGATACCCGCTCCCCACCAATTTGCTCATAAAGGGACCATGGGGCACGCATTGCTTATTGCCGGCAGTTATGGAAAGACCGGTGCGGCACTACTGGCTTCAAAAGCTTGTCTCAAATCGGGTGTGGGCTTACTTACCACGCATGTTCCACTCAGCGCAGTATCAGTTCTGCAAACAGCCATTCCTGAGGCAATGATAAGTGTGGACCGCTCCGACCTGATGTTTACTGAACATCCCGACCTCTCACAGTTCTCCGCAATTGGCGTGGGCCCCGGATTGGGCACTCGCGTCAACACGCAAAGAGCGTTAAGAGAACTTCTGCAAAATGCCAATATTAAGAATATGGTCATCGATGCAGATGGATTAAATATTCTGAGTGCAAATCAGGATATAATGGAATTGCTGCCTCAAAATACAATTCTTACTCCTCATCCCAGGGAGTTTGAACGACTGGCAGGGTCATCAGAAAACGATTTTCAACGATTGCAACTGGCGATAGACTTTGCCAAAAAACATCGCATCATCCTGATTCTGAAAGGTGCCTTTACGGCAGTAATCTCCCCCAAAGGGAAAGTTTGTTTCAACCCAACTGGCAATCCCGGAATGGCCACAGCCGGAAGCGGTGATACGCTGACAGGGATTATCCTGGGCCTGCTGGCATCAGGAATTGCTCCTTTTGATGCAGCGCGGGCGGCCGTTTACATTCACGGACTTGCAGGAGATATGGCAGCCAGAAAGGGAATACACGGACTCATTGCCTCAGATATCATTGACTACCTTCAGGCTGCTTTTAAAGAGGCAACTGAATAATTTTTATCAGTTCTGAACGTCTATATCCAAACCATGGATATCTAAATCCTGAACTATTTCATTACCATCAGCCTGTTTTTATTTAGTAACTTTGAATTTGAGAACCCGAATCAGTATTTAATTAAGCAGAAAAACAATATCATGGGAAAAATAAAAAATCTATCCATCCTTGTCATCCTGGCTCTATTGGGGGCTTGCACTGCCCCAAGAACCATTTCCAAAGCCGATTTCAACACCGCAGATTCAACGGCAGCCCCCGGAAAATTGTATTATCATCTGCCAACTACGGTAATAAATATTGAAGTAACAGCCCGGAAAGTCATTGAAAAACGAGGCCCATACTATCGTTATTCAGAGCGTTATCTGAATCTTTCCGATATCATTGCCGAAGACAAGGAATACTGGGAAATTACAGGGGCAACCATTTACACCACCGGGATTCCGGACAGCAACCGTTTCTTTAGCATTTCTGCAGAAGGTACCCCGGCAGGAGCAGCTGTGAGTCTGACCCCTGATGGGACACTTTTGGGCTTCAACGTACCAGCGGCCGGTTCATTACACAACACTTTGTCGACCGATGCCGACAACATACAGGTTTCGACTGAAGAATTTAGTTTCGATGACATCCCTTATACCGAAGAACAACTCATTAAAACCTCCAGCGCTGCCACTGCAGAAGAGGTAGCCGCTGAAATCTACAACATCCGGGATTCACGCAGACGCCTGCTCGAGGGAGACATTAAAAATCTGCCCCCCGATGAAGGCTCCTACCAAAGAATCCTTGAAGGTTTGGACCGAATGGAAAAACAATACCTTTCACTTTTCAAAGGAAAAAAACAAATAGACACCCAAAAACGCACATTCCGTTTTGTGCCGGATGCCAGCGCATCTGCCAATCAGGTTCTGTTCCGGTTTTCCACTCAAAAAGGGTTTACCTCTATTGATGATATGGCAGGCACACCGGTTTACATTGAAGTACTTAGCGAAAAAGTTACTGAAAACAATCAGGTACATATAAATTCAAAAGAGCGAACCGGGATGATTTACTGCAAGCCCCAAAAAGCTACGGTAAAAGTCATTGACCGAACAATGCTGCTGACTCAGGAAGAGATGCTCATTGGCCAATATGGAACCCTGCACACCTTGCCCGTCTCCCTGCTGGATAATCCCGGCACCATTGTGGAACTGGATCCCGCAACGGGAGCTATTGTTAATATCAGGTACTAGCTGTTAGCTCGTGGCTGTTAGCTGTTGGCTGTTGGCTCTTAGCTATTGAGTGTCAGGGAGTGAAAACACGAAACACAGAACTAGAAACACGGAACACAGAACACGGAACTCTATGTCCCCAGATGGGATTCGGAGAGCCTCTAAAACAAATAAAAAAATGAACACAAACATTTCAAAACTAGAACCTCAGCTTTTATGGTCTTATTTTCATGAGCTGACAAAAATACCGCGGCCTTCCAAAAATGAAAGCAAAGTTATCGACTTTGTTGAGCAGGAAGGCAAACGTCTGGGACTGGAAACCATTAAGGATGGAGTCGGAAATGTCATCATAAAAAAACCGGCTACCTCAGGCATGGAAAGTGCTAAAGGGGTTGTTTTACAGGGCCATTTGGACATGGTGCCTCAGAAAAATAGTGACAAACAGCACAATTTCGATAAAGACCCCATTGAAGCATTTGAGGAAGATGGCTGGGTAAAAGCCAACGGAACTACTCTTGGAGCCGACAATGGCATTGGGGTGGCTGCTGCGCTGGCAATACTCAAAAGCAACAACCTAAAACACGGGCCCATTGAGGCACTGTTTACAATCGACGAAGAAACGGGCATGACCGGTGCCAATGCATTAAAGCCCGGAGTTCTGAAAGGTGATATTCTAATAAATATGGACTCTGAAGACGAAGGAGAACTTTATGTTGGATGTGCCGGAGGTACTGATGCCAATGCAGTTTTCACCTATATGGAAGAGGAGTTTCCTGAAAATCATGTTGCCCGTAAAATCAATCTTACCGGATTGAAAGGCGGACACTCGGGAATGGACATCGTATTGGAACGAGGCAACGCCAACAAATTGCTTTTCAGACTACTGAAGTATTTAGTGGCTCACGAACAGGTAAGACTCTCTACTATTGAAGGGGGGAGTCTGCGCAACGCCATTCCGCGCGAAGCATTTGCAATAATTGCCATACCGGAAAACAAACTGAAGGAGGTGGAGCAGGCGGTGGATGGCTATAAAAATATCTTCACCAATGAACTTAAAAATGTGGAGCCCGATCTTTCACTCAAACTTGAATCGACCGAAACACCTCATTTTGTGATGGATGAAATGACGCAGGACGATCTAATCAATGCCATCCAGGGATGCCCCAATGGTGTAATTCGGATGAGTACAGAAATGCCCGGACTGGTAGAGACATCACTCAATCTGGCAATCGTAAAATCACACAACAAGGAGGTGGAAGTAAAAGCCCTCATTCGTTCCAGCGTGGATACAGCTAAAGAAGAGGTGGAATCCACTCTTGAAAGCATTTTTCTACTGGCAGGAGCCCATGTGTGGTTCGATGGTCAATATCCCGGCTGGAAACCCAATATGGACTCACAAATTCTGAAAACCATGCAAAGTGTTTATCAGAAAAAATGGGGCAAAACACCGGAAATAAAAGCCATTCATGCAGGTCTGGAATGCGGTATTTTGGGAAATGCCTACCCCAACTGGGATATGATATCTTTCGGCCCAACCATTAACTTTCCGCACTCACCCGATGAAAAAGTAAATGTGGAAACCGTTCAAAAATTCTGGGATTTTCTGGTGAGTACGCTGGAGAACATCCCCGCCAAATAAACATCCTACAACATTCTCAAACAAGCCTTCTTTGCCTGCCATTACAAAAGCAAAGAGGGCTTTTTTATTGGAACCCCCTGCCTCAAGCTCCCTGCCGGGGCTTGTCCACCATGAAAAGGAAAAACCGAACAATAATTCCTTCCAGATATAAATTGAAAAAGACATGGTCATGCCAACAATCCAGCTTCAGCGTAAAAGGAACCCTCAACTATCCACCATCAAAGCTCTCTGTCCCAAGCTCCCTGCCCCATGCTCTCTGCTCCATGCCCCATTACTAAAAAATCCCATCCCGTATCCCCAACACTATTTAACATCCCTTTTTTGAAATTCATCACTTAAACCCATACATTTGCAGCGCTATTAAATGAAAATCAGGCAAAAAAGTCTGAAGCATTCAATTTCTGACAACCACAGATCCTTTTTTTACACACAAATAATTTTTCGGGGAAGTCCTCATGGAAACAGCTTCAAAACTATTAGGACGCTTTCTAATATGGCGGGTCAAAAATGTATCTCAAAAACACTTCACCCTGTTTTTGTCGTTCATCATCGGACTGGCAAGCGGTCTGGCTGCCGTTATATTAAAAAACACCATCCACTTCACCCACCAGCTTCTGACTGAGGGCTTTACCCTGGAACACCAAAACTGGCTCTACCTTGCTTATCCGTTGGCAGGTATTTTTCTAACGGTTTTGTTTACCCGCTATGTGGTAAAAGATAGTATCAGTCACGGAATAACCAAGATATTGTATGCTTTTTCCCGCAAGGGCGGGTATTTGAAACCCCACAACTCTTTTACCTCAGTAATAGGAAGTACTTTCACCATTGGATTTGGAGGTTCGGTAGGAGCCGAGGCCCCCATTGTGCTCACCGGTGCATCCATCGGATCCTCGCTGGGGCGGATGTTTCATCTGAATCAAAAAACCATTACACTTTTGGTTGGCGCAGGAGCTGCGGGTGCCATTGCGGGAATTTTTAAAGCCCCCATTGCCGGTCTGGTATTCACCCTTGAGGTTCTGATGCTCGATTTGACCATGGCTTCCATCATACCACTACTGATTTCAGCCGTTACAGCCACCACACTGGCATACTTTTTCCTGGGAAAAGCTGCTGAATTTGCCTTTCATCTCGACAATGCCTTTTTATTGAACAACCTGCCCTGGTATTTGATACTGGGAGTTCTGGGAGGCCTCATTTCCCTTTACATGACCTGGGGGAGTATGTACACCGAAGAGAAAATCGCCAAAATCAAAAATCCATTTTACCGATTACTGACGGGCGGACTTATTCTCAGCTTACTGATTTTCCTGTTCCCTCCGCTATACGGTGAAGGTTACACCACTATCTCAGCACTTCTTAGCGGCAATACAGATGTCATTGTGGAAAACACCTTTTTCTACGCACTAAAAGACAACAACCTCATCATTCTCAGCTTCCTGTTGCTTCTGATTGTCTTTAAAGTACTCGCCACAGCAGCCACCAACGGAAGCGGTGGTGTAGGTGGTATTTTTGCACCTACGCTTTTCACCGGGGGAGTGGCCGGCTTCTTCATGGCACGTTTGGTAAACAATATGGGATGGGTAAAGCTGCCCGAGTCTAATTTCACCCTTGCAGGAGATCGGAAGAG
>NZ_JADQBH010000217.1 GCF_016278715.1 Marinilabilia sp.
ATTGCCAGTTTTCTGATGGTGCACCCCCAGCTTTCACCGATAAAAAGATTATCTTCCTGATCAGCATTGATGCAATAGGGATAGTTGAAGGTAGCTTCCGTTTCAGGATCGCCGTTTTCACCACCAAAAGAGCCGGCGGTGCCGGCAATGGTAGAGACATATTCTGATTTGCGGTTGTACTTTCTGATTGTGGGACTGTTGGTGTCGCACCAGTAGAGGTTTCCTTCGCTATCGACTGTGATGCCTCCCGGATACCGTAGTTTACAGTCGAGGCGGGGGGCATCGGTATATCCTTGTCCATTGAAGCCGATGAACTCTTCGACATTTTGCCCGTCTTTGCTTATTTTGTAGATGCCGTTGACGTATTGCACCGACAGATAGAAACAGTCATCCACCGGACTGTACACCAGGTAGGAGTAGTCGGTTGCTCCCACTGTACCTACGTTTTCATTCAGCACGTTCACATTTGAAGGATTGGCCAGTTCCAGGCGGCCAAAGAGTCCGGCTTTGTCGCGAAAGTAGAGCCACTTTTCAGAATCGTCGAGAGCACAGGAGTAAATGACGGCCGATGATTCGGAAATGCCCGAGACAATGGTTTGCGGTTCCCACAGCGCATCTTTGTCGTAAAGCACCACTTTGTGGTCATTGGCATCTTTGTTGATGCAATACAATTTTGTGCCGTCTTGCGAGATTGCGGGCTGGGCCCCGTAAAACCCGGTTTGCAAAGTAGATATTACATTATCTTTGATAGAGATAAACCGCACATTACCACTTAATGCCTCAAAAGTCAGGAGGTCTCCTCCGTCTACGGCGGCAATACCAAAAGTGCGCTGTATGCGGCCATCAGAGAGGATACCATCTTCGCTCCCTGCGACTCCCGAAACACCGGTGATGGTCGATACATTCTGTTCTACATGGTACCGAAAGGTTTGGTCGAATGCAGTGGTATCATCGTCAACCACTACTTGTATGGTGTTGTCCCCGCCACTTTGTTTGGGCACCAGGCAGTAGACGGTTTCGTTGTCGGCACCCAGAACGGTGGCTTCCTTCTCGTCGTCGGAAAAAAGCACTTTTATTTTTGAGATGTCCGACCCGAAGTTGCTGCCTTTGACCACAAATTTGGTGCGTATGCCTCCGCTGTCGGGCATAAAGGCATCGAGCTGTAAGGGTAGGGAAGGGTCGCGCTTACTCTGTGGGTCCGGTGTGTCGTCGTTGCATGCCATGGCAAGTAAAATGATGAACAGGACCAGAAGCGTATGTTTCACAATATGCCACAATCGCTGCATGGCAAGTGGATGTTTTTTTGTTCTCATATTTGTAGATTTTTTGCTGTTAATGATTTGAATAGTAAATAAATAGCTGTGTTTTGAGGGTCTGACTTTTGAGCATAAGAGCTCTAATCCGGGGAACCCTGGCCCGTTGGCCTGTTCCCCGGAAACCTCTATCTATGAAAAAAGAGTTGGCCCCCTAAATCCCCCCAAGGGGGACTAAAAAAGGGGAATTTGTGTTTCGTGTTCTGTGTTTTTTGTTACACAGGGTTCATGGAGAGAGACACAGAGGGCACAGAGTAGATGAGTTTTGTGTTTCTGGTTTTTTTCTTTTGGCTTAGCCCCAAAAGAAACAAAAGGTCAAGTCCGCTTAGAACCTATCTCCCCGCGTCACCCAAAATTTCCACCCATTGCGCAAGGCCTTCAAAGTCGCCCATTTTGGCCTCCCGCCATCGCCGGCCCGGCAAGCGGACAGGGCCCGCGCGCTGTTTAAATTGCCGGTTTCGTTTATTCATCGTAGTACATTTTTAATAAGATGATTTCTTACTGAATATAGGCTTTTTCTCTACTCGCCTAACTTATTACTTGTCTACTTCTCTCATTCTCAATCTTTTCTCTTCTGCCTTCTGCCTTTTTTACACAGAGTTTCACGGAGAAGACACGGAGATCACCGAGTTGGTGAGTTTTGTGTTTCTGGTTTCGTGTTGGCCTTCCCGCACCCCCTGTGAGAAAATTCTCTCACAGGGTAAACCTGACTCCCTGTAGCAAATATCACAGGGTAAACCTGAAGGGGGAACCCTGCCGCGCTGTTTGGCTTGTTGGTTTCGTTTATTCATAGTTGAAATCTTTTGAAAAGATGATTACCGACAAATTATTAGTGTATCTAATTTCTATCCTCTCAACCTCAATCTCAGTCTTAGCCTCAACCTCAGCCTCAACCTCAACCTCAGTCTTAGCCTCAGCCTCAACCTCCATGCCCCCTGCTCCATGCTCCATGCCCCATGCCCCATGCCCCATGCCCCATGCTCTCTGCTTTGTACTTCCTTCGTACCTTAGTCGTACCTGCTTCGGGGCCTCTTCGACTGTTCTTCGACTATTCTCCGTCCTTATAAGAGTCGAACAACAGTCGAACAAAGGCCGAAGAAGACCCGAACAAGACTCGGAGAAGGCTCGGACGAGCCTGCGTTATTTAATTGAATATCAATAATTTAAACGAATTTTTATTTAACAAAACATTATTCTCGACAGATAAACGACCGAAAATAATGCTCCAAAGTACTGTGAGATTGAGTGTTATGCGATGATGGATTTAAGAGGTCCCTGCAATCTCCCCTGACGGACATTGAGTTTCGTGTTTTTTGTTACTCAGAGTTTGTGGAGGAGAAACTGAGGTGCACTGAGCTATGAGCTAACAGCTAACCCCTTCCCTCTGGCGGCGGTCTTTGCAAAAACGTATTGTCTGGTGGTAGTTTCATAACGCTAATGTTTTACAAACAGTAAGCGTCTTGTGTGGCAGGCTGATTCCGGAAAGCAGCATTGCGGTCCGGTAAGTAAGGCGGGTACCAAAAAAAGATGGCGTGGAACCTGACTTACCGAATCGAGGTACTGGCATACCTTAGAGAGATAAGTACAGGCCCACGCCAATACCGTAGTGATATGACGTGAGCACTTTCACTTACTGTCTCTCTCTTTGAAAATTGCCAGTTTTCGACTCAAGACATCAAGTGCGAATGCTAAAAATTACTTTATGTAAGCGTTCGCAAATTTACTGTTTATTTCAGAGACCAGAAAATTCGATTTTTCCGGAGCTTCTTCCTTTATTGTTTAATAATATTTGCTATTTTTAATGTTTCAAAGATAGAAAGGTTTATTGGTTTAGTTATCAATGACAAACGCAGGTTCTCCGCATAACGCATGAGGATTCTCTACATAAACTAACTTTTGATCATCAAAACATTACAAGTCATGGATATAATGGATACTGCACGCCTGAATATTAAACGGCGCCGCGAAATTAAAGGACACCGTCAGCAGGATATGGCTGATAAGTTGAGTATGAGTCTCCGTAGTTATCAGAGTCTCGAAAGCGGGGAAACCAAACTTGACATTGAGCGGTTAGAACGAATCGCTGAAGTGTTGGAAACGAACATGGAGGACTTGTTGAGATCGGAAGGGTATTACATTCATCAAGAGGTTAAAGAAGGGGGGAATGGTCCAGGAGTAAATTTTGGAAATGACAACACATACCATTATGGTATTGATAAAGATATAATTGATAGATTACTTTCTGCGAAAGATGAGGAGATTCATTTTCTCAGGGAAGAATTGAAATCTCAAAAAGAGGAGAATAAGTACCTACGAGAAAAAATTGATCAATTGATGGAAATGATAGGGAAGAAGGATGTATAATTTACATCACATAAAAAGGTGCACAATAAACTCCAATTTGGTAGGTATTATGCACCTTTTACCAAGATTTAAGAAATATAACTGCATCTGAGGTGTGTTTAAAATTACGTTGTGCCCAATTAAAACAGAACCATGAAACCCAAAAGTAAATTGTTAATTAACCTGACTGGAGATAAAAGTTACTATCTCTGGAATGGCACAGATTCATATTATGATAAACTCAGGTCTGCATATATGGATATTAAGAATGATAATATTTCTGATTATTTATTATTTGGCTTTTTTACCTTGTGTTCTGCTACACTAGAGTATTCATTAAACTATATCTTAGCAGACTATAGTGTTGACAAGTTTGGTCCTGAAAATTATAAATCCTATTGTAGAGAGTATATTGGTTTAAGCTTTAGAAATAAACTTCTGATGATACCACATATTATATCAGACGGAAAATATCAAATGAATGACGAAGCTACCTCTTTTAAAACTCTCGAAGAATTAATAATTCTCAGAAATAAGATTATGCATAATAAAGAATTTCTTAAAGAATTTGATTTACCAATAAATGGAGAGCTTCTTGAGGACAAAGTATATATACCTCTTGATAAATCAAAATGGGATTTTAAAATCAATATAGCAGATAACTATATTGACACATTGACTAAAGAGAAATGCCTAAAATTTGGTGATGCATTAGGTGAGTTTAAGAAATATATAATGACACCTGCCTTATCAAAAAAATTAAATGTAAACGAAATGATTTTAAAACATTAAATATGGGCAAGACTAATACAAATATGGCAAGTGAATTTTGGTTCTATAGTCAATTACATAGGTTAGGTTATCAATCATACATCACATTAGGTAATACCAAATCAATTGATATTACAGTGCAACTTTCAGATGAAACATTATTAACCTTTGACGTCAAGGGAAAAGCAACTTTCAATTCCGGAACATACCAATATTTGCCTAAAATAAATAGAGAAAATCATTATTTTGTATTTGTAGGTCTACAAGTAAAAAAAAGCAATGATTTAATTTTGTTTGAAGGTGAACCAGAATGCTATATTTTACATTCAATTCATCTTAACCAGATTGCCTTTAATTGGACAGCAAGCAATAAGAAAACAAAAGGTTATGGTTTCGACCAAAATATATTTCGGATAATAAAGAAGTATGATAGTGAGAATGATGTTATGACAAAAACTGAGAAACGCAAATTAAATGGCTTTAAACATGTTCATAATATTCAAAATTTTGATTTTAAACATTACAAAAGTATCGTTCTAGATATAGCTGATTTTGAAAAAAAATATTACAATAAGAAATAACTGGGCACAACACTTAGCCTCCGATCAAGCGTTGTTTGCACACGCTTGATATTGGAGGCTATTGTTGAACTAAACAATCTTCAGGATGCCTCACAATAAAGAACTATAAAACAC
>NZ_JADQBH010000008.1 GCF_016278715.1 Marinilabilia sp.
TGTATTCCCGAACATAATCCATTGCTTCGGGGTAATCAAATCCGTGTCCACCTCTTATCTCGTTGTTGATTTCATGATTGATTTGCTCTTCAAAAAGGGATTTCAAAACAACAGCTCCGGCTCCTGCCGCTTCGAGTTTCTTTATTTGTTCAACGCTATTGGTTAATCCCGAGCTGCTGACAACAACCGGATTTTTCAATTTTAATCCCAGATATGTAGTCTCTAAATTTGCCATGTCCTAATATGATTTATCCGATTTTCTTCAAAATTTGCCAAACAAATATAATCAAAAGCCGAAAAGTCCCAACCATCGGTGTTTGATTACCTGTAATTGCGCTCTCCAAAAATGGAACTTCCTATGCGCACCATATTGCTTCCTTCAGCAACAGCTGTTTCATAATCGCCTGACATGCCCATGCTTAAAACAGAGAATGCGGAGTTGGTTTCAAAATATTTCTCCCCAATGAGGTCAAAGGTTTTTTTAAGATACCTAAACTCTGAGGCAACTTTTTCTTCATCATTGGTAAAAGTGGCCATCCCCATCAAACCATGGATTTCCACATTAGAAAAACTCCTGAATTCTTCACTTTCCAAAAGTTCAAACAATTCATTTTCATCGAGACCAAACTTGGTCTCTTCGCTGGCAATATGCATCTGAAGCAAACATGGAATAATCCGCTCATTTCTGGCGCCTTCCTTGTTTATGGCCCGTAAAAGGCGCAAGCTGTCAACCCCATGAATTAAAGCCACAAAGGGTGCAATATATTTCACTTTGTTGCGCTGCAGATGACCAATCATGTGCCATTGGATATCCTTTGGAAGATTCTCCTGCTTATCAACCAGCTCCTGCACCTTGTTCTCGCCAAAAATACGCTGCCCCTCCTCATAAGCTTCCATAATCATCTCGTTGGGCTGGGTTTTCGAAACCGCTACAAGGGTTACATATTCCGGCAATTGCTCCTTAATACTTTTAAGATTCTGACTGACTGAAGACATACTACAATTGTTTTTTACTAAAAATCCCGGTCGAAATTCGTAGATCTGCTTAAATAACTTAGGGCTTTAAAATGGTTCTTTTGCACTGCATCTTTCTTGCCATCTTATTAAACGGCAAGCTATTCGCAACATTTTCAAGTCGATAAAGGACAAAACAACTTGGTTTAAAGTGGGTAATTTATCTCATTACAACTCCAGAATGACAAGTTACCAACAAAACACAGCGGGAACAATTAAAATATCACTAACCTTCACCAGACTGATAACAAGAATGCTTTATTACAGTTCATGAATAACCAATCCTGATCGAAGCTTGGGTTCAAACCAGGTCGTCTTCGGAGGCATAATATTTCCTGTATCGGCGATATCAATAAGTTGCTGCATAGAGACTGCATAAAGGGCAAAAGCCACTTTCATTTCGCCGGAATCCACACGTCGCTTCAGCTCTCCGAGACCACGAATACCACCGATAAAGTCAATACGTTTCGAGGTTCTCAGGTCTTTAATACCAAGCAACTTATCAAGCACCTGATTCGAAAGAATCGTCACATCCAATACCCCGATGGGGTCCTGGTCGTTGTAAGTACCTTCTTTAGCCTGAAGCCTGTACCATTTTCCGTCCAGGTACATGCTAAACTCATGCAACTTAGCAGGCTTATAGATTTCAGAACCAATCTCCTTTATTTCAAAAGCATCAGAAAGTTTTTCCAACAATTCCTCCTCCGACATACCATTCAGGTCCTTTACCACTCGGTTGTAGTCAATGATTTCCAACTGATTGTCGGGAAAATGAACCGCCATAAAGTAGTTATACTCTTCCTTTCCGGTATGGTTGGGGTTGGCAGCCTTTCGTTCCAGCCCAACTCTGGCTGCAGCAGCAGTCCGATGGTGTCCGTCGGCCACATAAGTGCAGGGTACCTTTTCTGCAAACAGGTTTTCCAGTCGTTTATTGGTCTCAGCATTTTCTATCACCCAAAAATGATGACCAAACCCATCATCCTCCGCAGTAAAATCATACTCGGGCTCCTGCCCTTCTACAATGTTTTTTACGATGGCATCAATCTCCGGAACCGCCTTGTAACTAAAGAATACCGGCTCCAGGTTGGCATTATTGGTCCGGATATGCACCATGCGATCCTCCTCTTTCTCGGGACGCGTCAGTTCATGCTTTTTAATAATTCCATTCTCATAATCAGAGCAAGCCGCACACCCTACAATTCCGTACTGGGTGCGTTCATTCATGGTTTGTGCATAAATATAAAACCGGGGTTCCTCCTCGCGAACCAGCCAGCCTTGTTGTTTAAATCTTTGAAAATTTTCGGCCGATTTATTGTAAACCTCATCCGAATGCACATCCACATCCTGCTCACAATCAATCTCCGCTCTGGTAATATGCAACAATGAGTAATCTTTTTCTTCGGCCATCTTTGCAGCTTCCTGCGCATTCATCACATCGTAGGGCAGACACGACAGTGCGGCCGCAATTTCTTTGGGAGGACGAAGGCCCATAAATGGTTTTACTATTGCCATATTTTTAAGAATTTATTTGGTAAAAATCTGTTTTTATGAAAGAGAGCATTAAGTAATAAAAAATTCCGCTTTCCCGGAAAAGAAACACTTCTTTTTTTGAGAACATAATACAACAAAACCCGAAAAAGTCTCAATAAGCAAAGACATTTTCGGGCCTGTAATATATAGCAAATGGATGTACTACTTGTTCACCCGGAAAGTTTCATCACCATTCTTAAAGAACTTAACAATCTGATTGGCGGCAGCCACTCCCGCGTTAATATTTGCTTCAGAAGTCTGAGCGCCCATTTTCTTAGGTGTAAAGAAGAAACGTCCGGGGAATTTCTCTTCAAAAACAGCCATATTGTCGGGTGCAATATCGGAAAGATAAGCAAAGTCGGCACGCTTTTCCATCAAAGCAACAACACCCTCTTCATCAATTACTTCTTTACGGGCTGTATTTATTAAAACAGCACCCTCCGGCATTTTGTCAAGCAAGTCAGCATTGATCGATTTTTTGGTTTTATCGTTCGCAGGAATATGCAGTGAAACATACTGACAGGTACTGTACAATTCTTCAACAGAAGATACAGGAATGATACCATCGGCCTTGATTCTAGCATCGTCCACAAATGGGTCGAAAGCATAAACTTCCATCCCGAAGCCTTTGGCAATTTTGGCTACATACAACCCCACATTACCGTAGGCATGAATCCCCAGTTTTTTTCCGCGAAGCTCAGTTCCGGCTGTTCCGTTGAATTGATTTCGGGCCTGAAAAACCATCATTCCAAAAACAAGTTCAGCCACCGCGTTTGAATTTTGGCCGGGGGTATTCATCGCCACAACGTTCTTTGAAGTACAGGCTTCCAAATCCAGATTATCGAAACCGGCACCTGCCCGAACCACAATCTGAAGTTCATTGGCAGCAGCTACCACCTCGGCAGACACTTTGTCCGAACGAACTATCAAAGCGTTGACATCGGCAACGGCGGCGTTTAACTCGTGAGGTGAAGAATATTTCTCAAGCAAAGACAATGAATAGCCTGCAGCTTCTACAATCTCTTTGATTTGTGCTACAGCAGCAGGAGCAAAAGGTTTTTCGGTTGCAACCAGTATTTTCTTCATAATTGTCCAAATTTTAAACAAACAAAGGGCCTCCAAAAGCCCTTTATTGTGGTTTGAGTTTAGTGTTTCTTTTCAAATTCCTGCATGGCTTCCACAAGGGCCTTAACACTTTCGTATGGCAGAGCGTTGTAGGTCGATGCTCTGAATCCGCCCACACTTCGGTGGCCTTTAATACCAACCATTCCCTTTTCGGTGGCATAATCCAGAAAACCTTTTTCCAAATCGGCAAACTCGTCGTTCATCACAAAGCAGATATTCATCAGTGAACGGTCTTCTTTGTTGGCAGTACCTTTGAACAACTTATTGCGGTCGATCTCGTCGTAAAGCAGAGCTGCTTTCTCTTCGTTCTTTTTCTGCATGGCAGCAATGCCTCCTTGCTCTTTAAGCCACTTTAGCGTTTGCAAAGCAGCAAAAACAGGCAATACGGGAGGGGTATTAAACATCGACCCTTGGTCCGCATGGGTTCTGTAATCCAGCATGGTAGGAATATCACGCCCTGTTTTACCCAGGATCTCTTTTTTAACAATGACAAAGGTAACTCCGGCAGGTGCAAGATTCTTCTGAGCGCCGCCATAGATAATCGCATACTTTGAAACATCTATAACTCTGGAAAAAATGTCAGAAGACATATCCGCCACCAAAGGAACATTTACATCCAGGTCTTCTTTAATTTCGGTACCATAAATGGTATTGTTGGTGGTAATATGAAAGTAATCCGCATCAGCAGGCACCTCATAACCTTTTGGAATATAATTGTAATTGGCATCTTTTGATGAAGCAACTTCCACTACTTCGCCGAAAAATTTAGCTTCTTTCATGGCTTTAGCAGCCCAGGCACCAGTGTTCAGATAAGCCGCTTTTTTCTTCATCAGATTATAGGGAACCATACAAAACTGCATACTTGCTCCCCCACCCAGAAAAAGCACTTCATAATCATCGGGAATATTGAGCAACTCTTTGAAAAGCGCCTGCGCCTCATCCATAACGGCAACAAACTCTTTTCCGCGGTGCGAAACTTCCATCACGGACAGGCCGGTACCTGCAAAATTCAAAACAGCATCAGCTGTATTTTTAATGGTAGATTCAGGTAAAATCGATGGTCCTGCATAAAAGTTGTGTTTCTTCATCACCAGTAAGTTTTATTAAATGAGAATATACAATAATGTTACGTTATTAAAATTAATTGCAAGAGAATCGTTTGCAAAATTATTAAATGATAAGTCAGACTTGTCTGTTTTGTAAGATTCTGAAACAAGAGGTGATTTTTATCACGGTTCAAAGTTAATGATTTATGATTTTTTATTCATCTGTTTGTCATATTTTTTTTCATAACTGAACAGAACCTTTTATCTCACAAAAAAATCATTAACCTCGTAAAATGTACAACCTATATCAATAGTGTCCTAAACATTCTTTAAAAAATGGATTTCATCCCTTAAACCCTGATCCCGATTAT
>NZ_JADQBH010000276.1 GCF_016278715.1 Marinilabilia sp.
CTGCATTCAGGGAATCAGGATCAGCCAGAATCAGGGTACCTCCATACCACACCACAATGACCACAACGATTGTTCCCAAAAATTCGCTCATGGGATGAGCCAAATCGCGACGACGCATTAGTCGGTTCATAATGCTGCGATACTCCTCTACCTCACCATCAAAACGTTTATTCATTCGCTTTTCGGCATTAAAAGCTTTGACAATTCTCAAGCCTGAGAGTGTTTCTTCAATCATACCCAGCAAATCTCCCATCTTATTCTGTCCTTCGCGGGAAGTTTTCTTCAAACTCTTTCCCACCCGGCCAATAATAAGTCCGGCAAAAGGCAACACCACAAACACGAAAAGAGTAAGCTTCACGCTAAAAACAAACATGGCGCCAAGAAGAACCAAAATAAGCACAGGATTCTTCAGGAACATATCAAGAGACGACATAATAGAATTCTCAACTTCCTGAACATCTCCGGTAGAACGGGAAATAATGTCTCCTTTTTTCTCTTCGCTGAAGAAGCCGATGGGTAGATGCAGAATTTTCTGATAAATCTGATGGCGAAGATCACGTACCACCCCGTTGCGAATCCCAATACTGGTATAGGAAGCCAGATAGGCAAATCCGGTTTTCAACAAAGTACCGAAAACCAAAAATACTCCCACAAAGAGTAAGGACCAGCCTGGACCATAAGCCGACTTCAATTCGGTAATGTAAAAATAGAGATTTTGCTTCAGATCGTTGAAATTAAGGCTCCACTCGGCAAGTGCATACACTTCATTGTCCTGCGAAAGGATAATCTCAAGCATAGGCACCATTAATGCTACCGAAAACACGGTAAACAAAGCCGACAAAACATTATATAAAAAGTTAAGTCCCAGCAGATGTTTATAGGGCGGCAGGTACCGCTTCATTACAATGATGAAATCTCTCATTCCTGTGGTTTTGTTTCCAATTGCAAAATTCCCAAACACAACAAAGCATCAGGGGATTTCGTATTTTAAAATAAATCTACTCCCGTATAGTTTTGCGGGGTAAAGTGCTTCAACTCTTCTTTCACTTCGTCCCGCACATCCAGCGTATCTATAAATCGAGCGATAGACTCCCCATTTATCACCTCATTGGTGCGCGTCAAATCTTTGAGTGTTTCATAAGGATTGGCAAATCCTTCCCTACGCAAAATGGTTTGCATCGCTTCGGCTACCACTGCCCAGTTATTATTCAGGTCTTTATCAATAGCCCCCTGATTGATAATCAGTTTGCCAAGTCCTTTTTGCAACGACTGAATAGACAAAACAGAATGGGCCAAAGGAACACCGATGTTTCGCAGCACAGTACTATCTGTCAGGTCACGCTGCAGACGGGAAACAGGCAATTTGGCTGATAAATGTTCAAACAAAGCATTGGCAACGCCCAGATTTCCTTCGGCATTTTCAAAATCGATGGGATTCACCTTATGTGGCATGGCACTGGAACCCACTTCTCCCTTTTTAATCTTTTGTTTGAAATATTCCATCATGATGTAAGTCCAGAAATCCCGGGCCAAATCAATCAAAATGGTATTAATCCGTTTCAGGTTATCAAATATTGCAGAGAGGTTATCGTAATTGGAAATCTGTGTGGTTAGTTGCTCTCTGTCGAGTTTCAGCTTATCACCAACAAAGCGGTTGCCAAAATCTACCCAGTCAATCTCAGGATAGGCGGCTTTATGGGCATTAAAATTCCCTGTAGCTCCTCCAAACTTGGCAGGACAAGGTATTTCCTTCAGCAGTAACAGCTGCCGCTTCAATCGTTCCACAAAGACCCGCACTTCCTTACCCAACTTGGTGGGAGACGCAGGCTGTCCGTGTGTACGGGCCAGCATGGTTACGTCCTTCCATCGGTTAGACATCTCCTCCAACTGACCTATCAACTCTTCCAGAAACGGATAATAAACTTCATTTACGGCATCGCGCAAAGAGGCAGGAACGGCAGTATTATTGATATCCTGAGAGGTGAGTCCGAAATGAATGAACTCTTTGGATTTTTGCAGTCCAAGACCGTCAAACTGTTCTTTCAGGTAATACTCTACCGCTTTAACATCGTGATTGGTAACCGATTCAATATCTTTAATGCGCTCAGCATCTTCTAACTCAAAGTTCCGGTAAATATCCCGTAAAGCACCAAACTTGCTGTGGTCAAATTCTTTCAATTGCTCAAGTGGTTCTTCACATAGGGCGATGAAATACTCAATTTCAACCATCACCCGGTAACGAATGAGGGCATATTCTGAAAAATAAAGGGCAAGTCCGTCAACTTTTGAACGGTAACGTCCGTCAATGGGCGAAATAGCTGTCAACAGGTGCAGGTCTGTCATGGTTCTTTTAGTTTTGATTTTTGCAGCCACAAAGGTAGTAGTTTTCAAGGAACATTGGTCAAAACAAATGACCCAAATGTCTTAAAAAGCCACTCGTTCGGAACAAGGGCCTGGGGCGTCTAAAGTATTGAGACCTTTTTTACCATACTACTGCCACTACCATGGCTGTACCATCATGATAAGTGGTTGTATATGTTTTCTTATTTTCTCTAATGAGTGAGGAGATTTTCTTAGTATAATTAAAACCCTCCATGTTTGTAGTCCAGCTCCGGATCGGGGGCGATAGTATGGTAATAATATTCACCAATCAAAAAGGACTAAGCCACGGCGGTGGTGACAGAAAACAAAGGTTAGACCTTCCTGCTCCCACTCATCAACGACGAGAATAATATTATTGAAATATTCCCGGGATTAGAGGACTACTTGTATCGTTTGCTTTGTCGCAAGGAGACGAGGGGGTTAATGGAATTGGTCCCATACAGGAACCTACAAGTCCTGATAGGAGGGCAATTTTTTTCATATTTTCTGTTATTCCTCCTATGGATTGTTTACTTTTGAATGTTACAATCAACATTTATCTCCTGATTAAATCCAATATAATATCAGAAAAACAAACATAAAATGGAAGAACAAATTAAGCAGGTTGCTTCCCGCATCAAGGACTTGCGCGAAATCCTGAACATTTCGCAGGAAGAAACAGCAGAATATTGCGGATGTACAGTTGCAGAATACTCCCAAATAGAATCCGGAGAAGTGGATATTCCCTTTGGAATCATGCATCTGTTAGCCAAAAAATTCAAGGTGGATGTCACCTCTTTTCTCAGTGGTTCCGAACCAAGGATGCATTACTATACACTTACCAGAAAGGGCACAGGAGTGGCAGTAGAACGCCGAAGAGCATACAGTTACCAGGCCTTGGCCACCAACTTCATAAACCGGAAAGCCGACCCATTTATTGTTACCGTCGAGCCCAAACCCGACAACACAGAGATAGAGTTCAACAGCCACCCCGGCCATGAATTCAATTTAATTCTTAAAGGGAGCCTGACACTCAATCTAAACAAAAAAGAGATGCTCCTCAACGAAGGCGACAGCATCTACTTTGATGCCAACCTTCCTCATGGCATGAAAGCAGCCAACAATCAACCATGCGAATTTCTAGCAGTCATTCTATAAAAAACGCTCATGCAGTTATATAAAAAATATTTAGAACAGCCGGAATTTGAATCGCTGGCTGATTTTCAGAGTAATTTTAAGATTAAGGTTCCTGACAACTTCAATTTTGCTTACGATGTAGTGGACGAATACGCCCGTCTGGAGCCAGAAAAAGTGGCCCTGGTGTGGGTAAACGATGAAGGTAATCACCGCAACTTCACCTTCCGGGAATTAAAAGAAAAATCGGATGAGACCGCTTCCTGGTTTCAAGCATCAGGAATAATGCGTGGCGATAAAGTAATGCTCATTCTCAAGCGCCGCTTTGAGTTTTGGTTTGCCACACTGGCACTTCATAAAATCGGAGCCACCGCCATTCCGGCCACTCACCTGCTTACCGAAAAAGACATCATTTATCGCTGTAACGCAGCAGACATCAAAGCCTTGGTGTGTGTGGGAGAAGAAAATGTGATTAATCATGTGGAGAAAGCTCTTCCTGACTGTCCGACTGTTCAGAAACTAATATCGGTAGGCCCTGAATATCCTGAAAACTGGGAAAACTTTCAAAAAGAAGTTGCCACGGCAGCCCCTTTCATAAGACCTGAAAAAGCATCCGAAAATGATGACCTGCTGTTTCTCTACTTCACCTCAGGAACTACCGGAAACCCCAAGATGGTGGCTCACGACTATACCTACCCCCTCGCCCACATTATAACAGCATCGTTCTGGCACAACGTTAAAGAAGACGGACGTCACCTCACAGTGGCCGATACCGGATGGGCCAAAGCAGTATGGGGGAAACTTTACGGACAAATGATGGCAGGGTGCAGTGTTTTTGTTTACGACCATCAGAAATTCACTCCTGCCGATATGCTGGATGTGATTTCAAAATATAAAGTTACTTCTTTTTGTGCGCCTCCAACCATCTTCCGCTTCCTGATACGCGAAGATTTTTCCAAATACGACTTATCAGCTCTGGAATACTGCACAACAGCGGGGGAAGCACTTAACCCCAAGGTTTATGACACCTTCCGGGAACTTACCGGGATCAAACTGATGGAAGCTTTCGGACAAACCGAAACAGCTGTTCAGCTGGCCACCTTCCCATGGATGGAACCGAAACCGGGTTCTATGGGAATTCCAACACCCCAGTACAACATCGACCTTTTGAAGCCCGACGGCACCTCGTGCGAAGATGGCGAAGAAGGCCAGATAGTCATTCGCATTGGAGAAGAACATCCCATTGGTCTTTTTAAAGGTTATTTCCGTGACGAAGAACGCTCCAGTGAAGTCCTTAAAGATGGGATATATTACACGGGAGACATTGCCTGGCGCGACGAGGATGGTTTCTATTGGTTTGTGGGACGGGCCGACGATGTGATCAAAAGCTCTGGTTACCGAATTGGCCCGTTTGAAGTAGAAAGCGTGCTGATGACGCATCCTGCAGTGGTGGAATGTGCCGTTACAGGCGCCCCAGATGAAATTCGGGGCCAGGTGGTAAAAGCCACCGTTATCCTGGCCCCTGGTTATACAGGCTCCGAATCTCTCATCAAAGAAATTCAGGACCATGTGAAAAGATCGGAAGAGCAC
>NZ_JADQBH010000277.1 GCF_016278715.1 Marinilabilia sp.
ATTTTTTTTAGAAATAGGTAACCATATTCGTGAGGAACTAAAATCTATTGGTCCAGCCATTTCTTGAATTCAGTGAGTCGTTGAATGCTCACAAATGAATCTATGGGAACCGGAACCTTTAGTTCAACTTTTATGCTTCTATTAGACATAAAGTACATCTTATTGATAGTTGCATAGTTTATTATCATCTGTCGATTGATTCTGAAAAACTTCTTTGGTGAGAGTTCTTTTTCAATTTGTTCAAGGGGTTGAATAATATCATAGGTGCTCTTGTCGAAGCAAATCAGGAATAACGATTTATTCAGAATATAAAATGCTGCAATTTCTGAAACTTCAATGGATTTTAGTTTATCGCCGTAATTAACTGAAATACGTTGCCTGTAATCAGGTTCTTTATTTTGCAATAAGCTATTCAAGGAGTTATAATCGGGTGTTGTCTGTAATTGCAAGGATAAAAACTTTTGGATGGCTCTTTTTAAATCAGCAATTTTAATAGGTTTTATAAGATAGTCTATACTATTTAGTTCAAAGGCTTTTATCGCAAATTGGTCGTACGCAGTGGTAAGTATTACAGGGGTAGTAATTTTAATCTTTTCAAAAATCTTAAAACTTAAGCCATCAGACAGGTGAATGTCCAGAAGTATTAAATCAGCTTTGTTTTTTGATAACCAGCAAATGGATTCTTTTACAGAAGAACATACTCCTGCAATGGTAAACTGGGTTTCCGTTTCAGACAAGATCGAAATTAGATTCTGGACAGCCAGATATTCATCTTCAATGATTAAAATATTCATGAGTTGGGTACTCTTTTAAGAACAGGGATCGTTGCTACAAAGTTTTTTTCATCTTTAGTAAAGCTGCACTCAATATCTGAGATAATGCCATACCTGGCTTTTAGATTTTTGAGCCCCATTCTGTTTGACTTGGGTTGATAATTTAATTTGTTTATCGGGTTTTTTACAAAAATTGAAGTGCCATCAATACAAATATTAATGTGCAAAGGGTTTTTGTCCGATATTTCGTTATGTTTAATGGCATTTTCAACCAAAATTTGTATCGATAAAGGAACCACAAAAACACCTGATAAGTCAATATCTGTTTCAATATTCAGGCTAAGGCTTTTTCCATATCTCATCTTTTGTAAAAAGAAATACGAATTCACAAAATCAATTTCTCTGTTTAGTTCAATAACCGTTTTGTTGTTTGCGTCAAGCACAAATCTGTAAATGGACGAAAACTTTTCGATAAATGTAAGAGCTGCTTTTTCATCACTTCTTATTAAGGCTGATAATGCATTTAAACTATTAAAAAGAAAATGAGGATTCACCTGGTTCTTGAGAACTTCGTATTGAGCAATTATTCTTTGATTTTCGAGTAATAATATTTTGTTTTTGGTTTGTTGAATTTCTACTTCGTAGGTAATGTTTTTCTGACGACTATTGTAAAGGACTTTTTCGATATACTGGGCAAATGATAAAGCCAAAAGCAACATGCCGTATGAACTCAAGTCATCGGCAATGAAAAACACATTAAAAACAGCAAAGACATCCAATATTACCAGCGAAAACAACAAGCAAAGTGCCAACACCGGGATTCTGAAGTCTTTAATTTTATATAAATCTCTTACAAATAATATATGAACAAATAGAATGATATCGATAACAACCAGAATCCAAAACAAAATCTGGAAAAACTCAAATTGGAAAAGGAATATACTGGATGCTGCATAGGCCAAATGTAGGGCAATCATAATCTTTATGGCTAAAGTTTTACTGTAGCCCGAAATACTTCCAACAATCCCCAGAATGCCTATAGGAACCAGATTCTCAATTACAATCATTGAACCAAAATAGAAAGAGGGGAGAATATTAAATATCAAATGGATGTCTTCCAAAAGAAAAATATACCCCTGTGAACCTGCAAAAAGAAAATACCATACCAATAAATAAACCGGTTTCTTTAAACGAATAAAAAAAGCGGCTAGTGAAAGTAGGGCAGTGAAAATTAAAAAAAGTCCCATTACGTTTTCTGCAATTCCATCTTTTATTTCTTTTCGGTTTTTAGCCACAGCCAATCTCCCTAATTCATCACCCTCCCCAACCAATACTGCACTAAAACTGGTAGCATCAAGATAGCTTTTAAAAGGAATTCTTAATACAAAAACCGATGAATCAAGAGGGGGTTTTAGCGGAATGAAATGGGAATCGTAAAAATGAGTAGTTGATTTGCTTGACAAGGGGGCCAAAGCCGAATAAATCAGAACTGAGTCACGGTATATTTCAAAGCCACTTGAATACCCTATGAGTAATAGTGTTGGATTATGATAATTTTTGCCCCTATATTTTTGTTTGAATAATACCTGGTTTTTTCCATTGATATCCGATAGTTCAATTTGTCTTGATTTGTCCCAACCTGAAGTGTCAGTTATGTGAGGAACTATCTCCTTGTTATTTTCAAGGTATATTATTTTATGTTTGGAATCATTGAAAAGTGAATCACAAAGTGGTTTTGCAACCGATATAGATTCTATGAATGAAAAAACTAAAAGAATCGAAAATTTGCAGAAAATTGGCTTCATGTTTCTGATTATGAGACAAAAATAATCAAATAAAAATGGATGCAAACTAATTCTCCGTTGTTTGTTTGAGGTTTTAAAGATTTGTTGTTCTGTTTTTTGCAACGGAGAAGGATGAGAAACCTAGTGTACCGGTGAATTGCGAAAGTAGTGGACTGGATATTTTGTTACCTTTGCAGCAAAATAGGCATCCTAAATCCCCCAATGGTTTTCCTGGTAAAAGGAGGTTGATTCGAGATTTGAACTTCAAAATTATAAAGGGATAGTAAGGTGACAGGGTGATAAGTTATTGGGACTTCTCTAAACTAATTGCTCATAGATAATTGTTATTGATAATTGTTCATAGATAACTGCTCATTGATAATTGAACTATGTGGCTGATACTAACACTTGCATCTGCGTTTTTTCTTGGATTTTACGATATTCTCAAAAAGGTCTCACTGAAAGAGAATGCGGTGTGGCCGGTGCTGTTTTTTGGTGCCCTCACCAGTAGCATTATATTTCTTCCGTTGCTGATACTGTCTAATCAGGGAATTCTGGAAGCCGGCGATATGGTGTATGTACCGCAGATGACCGCCAGTGAACACTGGATGGTGTTGTTGAAAACGGCCATTGTTCTTACCTCCTGGGTGTTTAATTATTTTGCTTTGAAGCACTTGCCGTTGACTATTGTTGCCCCTGTCCGGGCCACCGGTCCGCTCTGGACTTTAATTGGTGCCATCATCATTTTCGGAGAACAACTGAATCTGTTCCAGTGGGGCGGTCTGTTACTGACTCTCTTCTTCTTCTTCCGTTTTTCTACAGTCGGCAAACTGGAAGGACTTTCATTTCGCAACAACAAATGGATGTGGTTTGTAATTATCGGGACTCTTGCCGGAGCTGTCAGTGCATTGTACGATAAACATATTCTTCGTCAGATGGACAGGGTGGCTGTTCAGGCCTGGTTTTCCTTTTATCAGGTGGCGCTCTTGCTTCCCATTTTGTGGATAGTCCGTCGCAAGCGGCCATCGCGTACACCTTTCTTCTGGCGGTGGACGATTCCGCTTATCGGATTATTTCTGGTTATTGCCGATTTCTTCTATTTCTATGCCATTAGTGAGCCCGAATCGCTCATTTCAGTCATTTCAGCCCTTCGCCGCAGCAGTGTGATTGTTCCATTCGTGTTTGGTGCTCTGATGTATGGGGAGAAGAATGTGAAGAAAAAGGCGATTTTTCTGGGAGGAATTTTGGTTGGTATTGTGTTGTTGCTGCTGGGGTAAAATTATGGGGTGATTTTTCTTGAAGTTTTGATTTTAGAAATACTTCTTTTTGAATGAAGTATGCGTAGAAGTTGAATTTCTTTTTGGGTAATTCTGTAAATTACTAAATGAGCATCAAGAATAATCCATCTGTACATTCTTGATTTAGTTCTGAGATATCGGCATTCAGGAAAAATGAGATAATTCTCTGGCAGCTTTTCTATCAACATCCAAATTTCATCTTCATATTTTGCAGCCTGATTGTCTCCAAATACATACTGCCCATGCTGGTAGATATCATCCAGATCAATTAAGAATTCCTTTGAAATGGCTATTTTTTTAGGGACCTCTTTTTCCGCCATTCCTTTAGAATTTTCTTTGATTCTTCTATTGTATGGAAATGCCCTTTTTCTGCTTCAGAGATGCCTTTCTCAAACTCTTTCTGCGAAAGTGGATGGCCGGGTAAAGACCACTCATTAGTTGTTATTTTTTTTTCTTGAATGCTCATAATCAAAGAATTTCTTGAAACAAAGTTAAGGAAAATACACCTGACTATCAAAACACAAAAAACACCACAACCCCCGCCACAGCAATAAAGGCCCCAATCACCTCTTTGGTGGTAATTTTTTCTTTAAAAATATAGCGTGCCGGCAGGATAATCATTACGGGCGTTAGGGCCATTAATGTGGAGGCAATTCCGGTGGTGGTGTATTTTACGGCCAGCAGACTAAATGAAACGCCCAGAAAAGGGCCAAAGAATGCTCCGATAGAGATGCGTCCCATGGCCGATTTGTTCCTCAGAGCGGCCCACACATTGCCCCATCGGCGCCAGCCAAAAAAGACAAGAATAAAACCAACGATACCGGCAATCACTCTTATTTGAGTGGACATAAAAGCATCCAGATCTCCCATTCCCAGTTTACTCAATACCAGTCCAAGGGCCTGACCTGCAGCTCCGCCAAATGCAAGGAGAAGTCCGGCTAACGGGAAATTGAGCGACAGACGTTTCCCTTTTATGGGGCGGCCCAGAATAACCAGTGCAATACCCAAAATGGTGAGGGCCATCCCAAATGTACTGATAAGTGTCATTTCCTCACTTAGAATGAGCCAGCCGAAAAGTGCTGCCAGGGGGGGAGTGAGCGCCATTATCAGCATAGATACCCGGGCGCCAGTGACCACAAAAGCCTGAAAAAGCAGGAGGTCGCCAATGACAAATCCCAC
>NZ_JADQBH010000053.1 GCF_016278715.1 Marinilabilia sp.
TTTTGCGGGATACTGTTTTTTTAATAGAAAAAGGTGAAGACAAACATGATTTTTTGAATGAGCGAAATAATTATAAGAAAATAAGTGTCGGGCTGCTTTTGAAGGGAGTGACTAATACCACCAGCACCTCATCAAATCAGTCCATTGCATTTGGTGTGATAAATGAGGTAAAAATCAATCAAAAGTTTTCGGCCAGTTTAGGGGTGATTTTTGATAAGTATCATTTGAGTTATCATCAGACCAGAGTGTATTCGGATAATGCCCCTGTATCCAAAGATGCTGAGTTACTGTGTTTGGATATTCCGGTTAATCTCAAGATGAAACTCACAGAGCTGAGTCAGGGTGAGCTATTTGTTTCCGGTGGATTTTCCACACTGGCCTTTATAAAAGAAACCTATCGTAAGAATTATGATTTTACAGAGTCCACTCAATCAACTGTAAATTTTGAGAATATCAATTTTGCAGGCCAGTTGAATCTCTCCAGTGGATGGCAGTTCAATTTTTCTAGCAGAACGAATATGGCGATAGAGATGTATCTGAAAGTTCCTTTGTACAGGCTGGCTGAAGAGAATCTTCATTTTTATCAGTCAGGAGTTACGGTTAGAATTTCGAGGTAATTTAAAAAATATGAGCTGTTTTGTCGCGGACCAGATACTTTAATCGTAATAAGATAAAGAGATTCAAAAAATAAACTAAAACCAATTAAAATGAAAAACATGAAATCGAAAATCAAACAGAAACCATTTGTGGATTTAGTGTTACATGGAATGGTTTTTCTAACCATCCTTTTATTAATTGTATTCTTTTGGTCTTGCCATGAAACACCTGAAGAGAGCGATGTTCCCATGAATAGTGGAACTATTACCCAAAAGAGTGGCTTATCTTATTCAGGCTGTAAAGCATCAGGGTTGAAAAGTACCTATGAGGCACCAGAAATTTGTGCCAGCCTGGAGACTGTGGATTCTGATTATCTGTTGATTCAACATTTTGATGCCGTTTTTAATTGCTCGTTTGACAGTCTGATTATTGACTACAACGTGGATGGCGATGTGATTAATGTAAATGAAAGTCATGTTAATCCTGGTGTTTATTGTACCTGTAAATATGATATCTCCTATAAAATAGGCCCTCTGGATTACGGGACTTACAAAATCCATCTTCTGGATGAAGCCTTAAATAAGGAGGAACTTTGTTTGGAAGTTGAATTTTCGGCAGACACCGATACGACTTATTACCAATAATGCCTTCACTCAATAGTCCGTTATATACGGCTTAGGCGCTAAGAGGCAATGACGCAAAGAACTTTTTATGAGAGATTTTTAAATGCCTCACCCGTGCGCAGGTATCTGAATGCCAGTGTTCTGTGAGGGTTAGGCAGAGTGTCGCTTATTCATTTGTATGTGCCATTAAGTACTATCGTCTGCCGGCAAAATACTTTTCCCGGGTGTGCTCCTACGCCAGGGCTGGAATCGTCACTTTTTTAACAAATCCATAACTTATTTCGGTCACTGCAGCATTTTTTGAAGGATCCCAGATTGAATTATTATGTAGATGTACAATCATTAAAAACGAAATTATCATGAATACTAGATTGCTACTAATGCTTTTTGCATTCTCCCTTTTTACTCAATGTGATAAAGACGAAATGTCAGAAATTGAAAAACGACAAAAGGAGGATGACCAAAAAATCAATGATTATCTCGCAGAAAATGATATTTCTGCCCAAAAACACAGAAGTGGATTGTATTATTTAGAGATTGAAGAGAATCCCGATAACAAGAAGGTAAGTGAGGGTGATATAATCTATGCCAAGTATACTGTATCTACTCTGGACGGTGATGACCTGGATGTTGATACCGATACGATTGTCGTATTCGAACACGGTTCAGGCTCTCTTGTTCCTGAAGGGCTGGATATAGGGTGTGGCTTAATGCATAAAGGTGAAAAGTTAAGGTTTTTTATTCCCTCGGTACTTGTCTTCAACCGGTATTCAAACCCGGACTTCAAGCTGGAATCCGGTTCAATATTAGTATGTGATTTGGAGGTGGTTGATATTCAGGGGAAAGATGAACGGCTGGAAGAGGAAAAAGAGCTAATAGCTAACTATATTGAAACCAACAAAATTGAATCTTTAAAAGAATTTGCCAATGGCTTATACTTTAAGAAGCTAACCGCTCAGGATCAGGGCAGCCGTCCGGATGATGGAGATATCGTCAAAGTACATTTTGAGCGCAGATATTTAGATGGAACGATTCATTTTTCCACTTTTCATAATAATCCGGTTTCAGTACAGTTGGGCAAAAATGCTGTGGAAGGATTAGAAGAGGGGATAAAGTTGTTAAAGCCCGGAGAAAGAGGGCTGCTCATCTTTCCTTCAGAACTAGGTTTTGGAGCCGGGATTCAGGTAATTCCACATGAATTGAAAAATGAACTTACCGAAGACGGGTACCTGTCGAATACTCCAGAACCCTTTTCTCCTCTAGTTTATGAGATAGAGCTGCTAGACTGACCTCATCAGGCTTATTGTTCTCTGAACTTTTTTCTCCTGCATCCGCATGTATAATCGGATGCAGGTAAATTTTTATTTTTAAAGTTATGAATGATTTATTTCCAAAACCGATACAGGAATTACCGCTTGCAGATATTCCGATGAAGGGCGTAGAAGCACGTCTTTCGCAAGGGGTGAGTCATCAGATTTTGTTTATGAAATTTTCGGAGGATGTATATTTGCCGGAACATTCGCACGAAGCCCAGTGGGGGATTGTTTTGGAAGGAAAGATTGAGCTGACTATTGATGGTCGTAAATCTACTTTTGTTAAAGGAGACAGGTATTATATACCGCGGGGAGTTGTGCATTCAGGTAAGGTATTTGCGGGGTATGCTGATGTAACGTTTTTTAATGAGAAAGATCGATACAGGGTGGTTGGGGGATATTTTGTGGTTAATTGAGGCCGGTTTTCTCCGATTTTGTTTCTTTGGGTTTTTGTTTTGGTCCGAGAAAGAAATAGAAAGCACTTCCTTTACCAGGTTCGGAATCGAGCCAGATTTTGCCACCAGCACCTTCGATTATTTTTGAGGCCAGGGTGAGGCCTAGGCCCATTCCGGGATTGATTCGGGAATGGTCGGATTCAATTTTTTCGAAAGCATTGAAAATCGAAGCCTGGTTTTCGAGAGGGATTCCTGTACCTGTATCTTTGACAAAGAAAACTGCATTTTGGTATTCGTCAGCAAAACAGCCAAATTCTACGACTCCCTGATCCGTAAATTTAATGGCATTGCTCAGGAGGTGAATCATAATTTCCTGAAGGTATGCCAGGTTGGTTTTTAGAGAAAAGTTTTCAGGGAGACTGAAAGAGGTTTTGATAGAAACTTGTGATTTGGCGAAAGCCTCTTTAAGAGCATTTGCTTTAATTTCCAAATTGTCACATACTTCCGATGGTTTCACTACATCATCAGGGCTGAAACTAAAATCTCCCGCCTGTAGGCGGGAGAGGTTGAGCAAGGAGTCAATAAGTAGGAGGAGTTCATCGGTTTTTGCATGTAACATACCGGCAAAATTTCCCTTTTCCTCGTCCGGAATATCTGAGTAGAGTAACACTTCGGTCAAGCCTTGAATGGCATTGAGAGGGGTTCTGATTTCATGCGATAAATTCCGAAAAAACTGCTCCTTAATTTTTTGAGATAAAGAAATTTTCTTCTCAAAATTCTGTGTTCTGTTTAACTCGTAATATTTAAATATTTCTTTGAGTTTGGTCATTGACAATACTCCACAAAATTGTTGATTGCTATCGATGACCGGAAGGGCTGGTGTCTGGGCCGAGTGCATTAACTCTAATGCCTGGTGTATTGTTGAGTTTGGTGAAATGGATGGTTTTGGGGTAAGGCAATCAGTGACCAGTTTTTTTCTGCGCTCAAAAACATCAGAGATTGTCAGTAATCCCTGAAAAGAATTTTTGTTTTCCATCACAACAAAGAACTTCTTTTCCTTCAGTTCTTCTTCAATGATGTTAATTCCAGTAAAAGGTTCTGTTGTTGGATACTCTTTTTCAATATATGGTTTGATAAGCATGGTCTTAGGTATCAACCTCAATGGTGTCGTAATGCACTTTCAGTTGAAAGTCCACCTTGAGAATTTCGGAGGGTGAAATATACGGAATAACTTTCTTTTTTAAAATTTCCATGACGTGATTCAGCTCAATTTTTTTAAGAATCCGTCGATTGACAAAGACCACCTCCACATTTGGATGTTCCAAATCTACTGTTTCGAACTCATTGGGAACCAGGAGCTCGAAGAGTTTTGTGACTCCTGTTTTTCCCTGGGGTGATTTTCTTCCAACTACGAGGATGTCCTCGAAGGGAGGTAGTTTAACTTCTTCGAAGCCAAGGTTGACTGAGTATTTTGTAGAAGTGCCATTCATCAGTACAATATTTATATAAGTTATTGGTTCCCGAAAATTCGGGAGGACTCGCATGTAAGAACTGATACATATTCTTTTGATGCAATCATTGCCATGCTCGTTTCTTAAATATTTAATTTAAAGTGTCAAAAAAATAAAGTACGGAACATAATGGGTGAAAGTTTCAATAAACTGGGGATTAAAAGGGATTATATCCTTTATGAGTTTTTTCGCAAAAACTTTACAAAACCTATATCGGGACTAGTCCGCTTTATCTTAATCTTATCTCCCCGCGAAAGCCAAAATTTCCGGTATGCCCGCAATCTCTGAAGCCGCCCATTAAGCCTTCCCCCCACCGCCGACCCGGAAGGCGGAAGGGCTCGCGCGCCATTTAAACAGTTAGCTTCGGTTTTAATTAATAACTATCTTAAAAACAGTGAGAGACTAAGCCTATAGAGACAAGGAACATTAGACTGCGGCAACAATCGCCCTATAAACTATGGTTCTTTTATCCAAATCGTCAAAACTCCTCTCACTTGCTGTGCGCGTGAGACTCAAACAGAGACGATTTTACGATAGAATAAC
>NZ_JADQBH010000080.1 GCF_016278715.1 Marinilabilia sp.
ACACTTCAGCCGATAATCCCGGGGAGCCCCTTTGGCAACAGTTAAATACAGATTTCGAAGTGGTTTGTCTGGTTTATCATCGGTTTGGCGACTCCCGTTATCCCTCTACGAATACTTCTGTTTCGGTTTTTGAAGAGCATTTGAAGTATTTGTCCGATAATGGTTTCAAATCCTTTACAGTAAGTGAACTGTTGAACGATACTTCAGCCCTGGCCAATGACAGCAAAAAAGTCCTGATAACGGTGGATGATGGATTTGCTTCTTTTTATGAAAACGGCATTCCTCTTCTGGAAAAATACGAAATGAAAGCCACGCTCTTTGTTAATACCGAAAGTGTGGGGTGGGGCGATTATCTTAGTTGGCCGCAGCTGAATGAGGTTATGGCCAAAGGAATTGAAATAGGAAGCCATTCCCATCAGCATAATTATTTTGTGAATGTGCATGATACTTTAAGAGCCAAAGTTTTTGAAGAAGATTTACTTAAAGCAGAAGCGCTTTTTGAAGAAAACGTAGGTTTTGTTCCCAAAACGTATGTCTATCCTTATGGTGAGTTTTCCGACGACATGGTTGAGGTCATAAAAAAACATGATTATGAAATTGCATTTGCGCAAAACTCGGGGGTGCTGAGTAATACATCTCATCCTTATGCCGTGCCACGCTTCCCGGTGGCCGGCAGTCATGTGTCCATGGAACAGTTCATCAGCAAAGTGAATATGCATCCGCTTAAGGTTCAAAAAGAGAATCAGCTTCCGATAATTGTGGATGGCGGAGAGCAACTGGATTATTCAATACAACTTGTCGGGGAGAAACTCAGCGGGCCGTTAAATTGCTTTATCGGCGGACAGTCCTCGTCCGAAGCAATTTCTCTTGACGGGAATCAGCTTTCTTTTTCCTTCAAAGCGCCGGCAAACAGACGGCGTACCCCGGTGACCATCACCACCCGTAACTCTGACGGGCAGTGGTATTGGTTTTCGCGGTTGCTGATAAATCCTGGTGTGGAGGAGTAGGGGCAAAGAGCATGGAGCAAAGGGCAAAGGGCATGGAGCATGGTCAATAAAATAATGCATACCTATTAGGTGCTTACCAAAGCTCCTAATCGAAAAATCCATGAGAAAAACAAACAAATATACCTTACTGGTACGACCCACTATGGGGTCGATTCTTATGTAAACATTACATCTATAGATATTTGACCCACTTCGGTATCATGCCTTTATATTTTGAGGGAAACAGAGCCTGAAGGGCTCTTATGTTTATAGTTTTTGCTAAACTCCGTTAAAACTTAATCACAATCTGTCCCATAAAATATCTCCCTGCCATTGGGTAATAGTAAGCCCAGGTTTCTTCCTTTCCCTGTTCGTACCAGTTTCCGCCATAAGCATTGCTCTCGTATTCATGATCCAGAACATTATGAATGGTCAATTGAAGGTCGATCTGTTTTAGTGATTTGGGAAACAGCGACCAGCCGAATTGCAGGTCATTAACTAAATAAGCATCCAGTTTTCTTGCCTCACTTTCGGTGTTGTCGAAGTATTGTTCTCCCACATATTTACTTGCAAGGGAGACTTTAAAGTTTCTTGCCGGTTCAACAGACAGATTGCTGCTTCCTGAAATTGACGGAGAATAGGCAATTTGTGTGTCGCCATGATTTTTGGTGATGGTCTCTTCTTCCCAGTTTTCATCATAGTTTACTGCGGTTTCCACAAAACCATTGATGATGTTCCGACTGAGTGTCAGATTAACATCCCAGGAGAGCCAGGAAACCGGTTTCACAGCAGCCATCAGCTCCACACCTGCACGATAACTTTTCTCCACATTGGTCATGATATCGTATCCAACGCTGCTTTTCTCTCCGGTGGGAACCAACTGGTCGTCATAATGCATATAATAGAGATTTAGGCCACTGCTGAAGATGGTTGAATGAAAGGTGTGTCCCAGTTCAATGTCTATTAACATTTCTGCTTTGGGTATGGCATTCGGGTCATTCTTGGCATCCTTAAAATTGGTTCTGGTCGGCTCCCGGTTAGATATTCCTGCAAATACATAGATATTGTTTTTCTCATCAGGGGTGAG
This sequence comes from Marinilabilia sp., assembly GCF_016278715.1. Lineage (GTDB taxonomy): Bacteria > Bacteroidota > Bacteroidia > Bacteroidales > Marinilabiliaceae > Marinilabilia. The sequence goes on from NZ_JADQBH010000080.1 coordinate 2,074, forward strand.
ATAAAACCCCGCTTTTGGATTTATAAAACTGAAATCATGTTCTTGTGCAAGAGACAGGAGATCGTCATCATTCCCCGACATTTCGTAGTTGATGTTTCGGTATTGCAAGTCGGCAAAAGCACGTATTGCGGGACTAACCTGCAAGTTGAGCTTGGAAAAAAGATTGTAATCGGTTTTCAGCCCGTTGTTGTAGTACCAATTGTGCTCCTTTTCGGTATTGCCGGCATAACGCATCCAGATGATCCGACCGAAATGATTGCCATCGTATTGATTCCAGCCTCCGCCAAAGGTGAATTCAAGACCAGGCAGTAGTGAGGCATTTCCCGATAATGTGGCACCGTAAAAATCATTTCCCATCCATTTGCGGCGGATGAGGTCGGTGGTTTCGACGGTTTGATCGCCGATGGCAAGATTTGGCAGGGCGTAATCTGCAAGTGCCTCATCTTCTTTGTATTGCTCGTAGTAGCCGTCTCCCCGGGTGTAATGCAAGGCGGCTGTAAAATAGAGGCGGTCGCTGGGCGCTACACTGTAAAAAAGCTGGCTGTGGGTTTGTTTGTAATTGTCGGTCTGGTCCTCGTAATATTGTTCGACGCCAAACTCATCTGTATAAACTCCCGCCGGGTTGTATTTTCGGTCGGTCTCCAGACGTTCTTGTGGAACTCCCCACCAGCTGATGCCTGTTTCCTGGTCGCCGTGGAGCAGGATCATTTTCAGAAAGCTGTGGTCGAAGTGCAGCGTTCCGCCCAGGTAAAGGGACTGGTGATCGGAGAATGCATTGTGGATGTAACCGTCACTTTTGAGACGAGAGTAACGTCCTTCAAAGGAGAAGCGGTCGTTGATCATTCCGGTTCCCATTCGCAGACTGTTTTTCAGGGTATTGAACGAACCGGCGGTTGATGACAACTCAGCATAGGCTTGAGGTTCACTGGTAGTGGTCTGGAAATTTACCGTGGCTCCAAATGCGGCGGGCCCCTGGGTGGAAGTCCCTACGCCACGCTGTATCTGAACGTTCTCAACCGAATTGGCAAAATCGGGCATGTTGGCCCAGAAAACACCCTGGCTTTCCGAATCATTGACCGGAACCCCGTTCATGGTCACATTGATGCGCGTGGCATCCGTTCCCCTGATGCGAAATGCGGTGTAGCCCAGCCCGGTACCGCTTTCGGAGGTGGAAATCAGTGAAGGGGTGAGTTTCAGCATTGAAGGAATATCGTTTCCGGCTCCTGCCTGTTGCAAATCCTCCCGCCCCAGATTGGTGTGGGCAACGGGAGTTTTGCTTCCTACACGGTAAGCAGTGACTATCACTTCTTCTTTTAAATGTGATTTGGGAACCATCCTGACCTGTATGGAAGATGTATTTGCCGGACTAATGTTTTGTTGCCAGGTTTCATATCCCAGAAAAGAGACTGTTAATTTAACCATCTCATCGTTAATAATTGAGAAGGAGAAAGTTCCGTTGTCGGTGGTTGTGGTTCCCCTGTTTCCGGGGTTCACGGCCACAGAAGCACCCGCAAGTGGTTCGCCGTCCCCGGTGGTTACCACACCGGTAAGTTGATGTTGTGAAAACACGGGAGACACTAAAAATATCAATCCCAATACGAACAATAATTTTTGCATGACAAAGCAGTTAAAGTTTAAAATTAAACTGAACTGCAATGAGGAAAAATAAAAGACATCATACATTCCCTTGTCGGAATTACCCGGCCAGGTTCAGAGGGTATGATCTCAGCCTTGTTCAGGCACCCCATTGTAGTTTTTTAAGGCAGAAGTGAAAAAGGCAGAAGTTGGAAGTCAGAAGAAATTATAATGTTAGTCCCACTTCAAAAAAACTCTGCTTTTTTGCGTCTCTGCGTTTAATGCATCGGGAATGATTATAAATGGCGAGAATTTCTCCCTGCGCCGGCATTATCCGTCTCAGGTTCAAAGGGTATAATCTCAGCCATTGGTTGGGCACCCCCGCTTTGCGATTGCAAATATAATCAGGTTTTTGAAAAGAGAAAAGGATTTTTAGGTCTGAAATAATTATTTTCTGAGAAAAGGAGGAGAAGCAGCAACTAACGTGACCGCCAGTAACTGACAAAACGCTTCAGTTCTATCAGGCCAATAGGGCCGGTGTATATGCCGCCTTCTCCAACCTTATCAAATACCCGTATGGCTATGGTATTGATTTTTCCCGGAACAATATCTGCTTCGTTGAGATAATAATATCTGGGACGATTATACTCGTCGTAAACATTTATTGCGTGTGGATTGCTGTGAATTTCTCCTGTTTGCCCCACTTTTTTTCCATTAATAAAGACTTCATCCAGGTCGTCGATTTTCCCCAGCATTAGTACATAACGTTTTCCTTCCATGGAAGCCGGAGCCTTGAATGATTTTCGATACCATCCAAATCCGTTGTAGTCTTTTGCCAACTGGTCTTCCCATATCCCGGGAACAACAATTTTATCCCAGTTGGTATCTTCATAATCAGGAAGTGCCCAGGCCTGATTGTCTCCTGTTTTAAATTTCCAATACCCTTCAAGTTCCACATCCGGTACCAGATCGCGGTGCCTCCTGTAGATGCCCACCGGGCCCCGTACGATTCCACCGTCAATCTGAGCATCATAAACCCTTACTGCTATGGTGTTATGTCCGTTAAAGTTTATCAGTTCTTTTGGAATAAAGTATTTCCGTTCTGTATTATAAGCCGTCCAGAAATTTGGCGGAAAAGATCCCTTTTGCCCAATGAGCTGACCATTGAGGTATGCTTCATCAACATCATCGATGTATCCCAGAAATAACATGAGTGAGGCATCTTTATATTCGGGTGCTATTACAAATGTTTTGCGATACCATGCGTAGCCGTCATATCCATTGAACCCCTGATTTTCCCAGCTGGAAGGCACATGAATGGTTT
>NZ_JADQBH010000052.1 GCF_016278715.1 Marinilabilia sp.
CACATCGACCTCCGTTTGGCCTTCCAGCATTACCTGGCGGGTTTGCATTCCTATAAAGGAAAAAATAAGAGTTGCAGCATCATCGGGCACCTGAAGAGAATAGTTTCCGTCCATATCGGTGATGGTACCGGTTTGAGTACCTTTTATTTGTACTGTAACGCCGGGAACAGGATTTCCATCAGAGTCTACAACCTTCCCTCTTACAGGCAATTCATCCTGTTGAGAAAGTGGTAATCCGGATTTTTCTTTTCCTGCAGGAAAAATCACGACATGCTTGTCAACAATCCTGAAGTCAAGATGAGTGTTGGCAAAAATACCAGTCAGAACTTCAGTTACGGTCTCTCCTTCAGCTTCAACACTTATGGGAGCTACACTTTTCAACTGTTCATTCTGATAGAAAAAGCTCAAGCCGGTCTGCGCTTCAATGGAGTGTATCACCTCTGTGATTGAGCTGTTTTCCGTTTTTAAATTCAACGTCTCATTTTGCGACCAACCGGTAACAGCTGAAAGCTGAAACGTCAGGACTGTCACAAAAAACAGGGATAATTTCATAATTCGAAAGATTCGTTTGCGTACACAGGAATTTTCATCCCCTGTGCAATTCCACATTTTTTTCATAGATTTACAATGTTTTAGTTCACAATTAAAACGACCTTCAGCGCTGTTGGAGCAGCTGTTGAAGAAAATTCTGACGGGGGATGTTGGAGCATTCCCCGTTTGTTTTTAATTCATAGCCTTGGATTTTTCATTACTCTTCTTTTCTTTATGCAACACGATATGATTACTTTTCATTTCAACTTCAATTGGCACTGTAAGATTCACAAACTCAAAGACCTGATCCAGTCTTAAATTACGAATGGTTCCGGAGTAATGAATTCCCTTAAAGTCTCCGGGTTCATAATCTATTTTTATATCATACCACCTCTCAAGACGTGTAATTAAGTTTTCAAAAGCTTCATCTTTAAAAACCATTACACCGTCTCTCCATGCGAAGTTATCTTTTACCTGTCCGTTCTTCTTTATCATTTTGAGCGTGCGTTTGTCCAACAGAAGCACTTCACCCGGCTTCATCTGAACCCGCTCACCTTCTGATGATTTTACATTTACAGAGCCTTCAGATAAAGCCACCTCAACAGTATGGTCAGTGGAATAATTTTTTACATTAAACCTGGTTCCTGTAACTTTCACCTCCAGGCCTCCTGTTTCTACTAAAAACGGACTTGAGACGTCCTTCTCCACCTCAAAATAAGCTTCTCCCTCCAGCTGAATGCTGCGTTTTCGTCCAAAACGGTGTTCATAAACCAGCCGGGTGCTGTTATTCAACCAAACATTTGACCCGTCAGGCAATACAGCTTCGGTGCGTTGTCCTGAATCGGCAACAAGTTCTACACGCGTGGAATCAAACACATAAAGAAAATCTGAAACCAATGAGCCTAGAGAAATCAGGACAGCAATAGCGGCTGCTATTTTCCACCAGTTTAAGGTTCTTGTTTGAGATTGCAACAGACGCGCCCGGGTGAAAAACGACTCAACAGGAACTTCCTCTTCAGTTGAGTTTTCATTATAATACCTGTGCTGAAACAATCGCTTCAACACCTGATAACCTTGTTCATTTTGCTCACTGGAACTTCGCCACTTTCGCAGGACATTCTTTTCATCCTCCGATGCAGCAACCATCAAATTGCGGCCTATTATCCTGGATATATCTTTCTTTTTATTCATGTTCTTTTTGACATTTTACTTTCGCTCTCTTCTACTGCAATATGTCCTTTTTAGGATGGGTTTATAATATAAGGACACACTTTTTGCAGGATGTTACCAATTAAAATTGAGTTTTTTTTACTTTAATTTACACTAACCTGATTTTTTGATGATTGAGCACCTTCACATCACAGAAAATAATTCAATAGATGAGTTAGGAAGGCAGGGTTAAGAAGCTGAGGTTAGAGGTTTATCCTCTCTCTTGAAAGTCTCTTTTGGGAGGAGGCTCATGAATTAGGAACAAATAGGATTGGGGTTAACCTGGTGAAAGAAACCAAATAAACAGATAAAAATCAACCAATTTCTCGAAAGAGACCTGTTTTTACTCATTACCTTAATCGATTATTGACGTGCCTGTAAGATACGATATCCGAAATGGGAAGGCTAAACTTTAAAAATATGTATGCATCATTTAATAAGGGAAACTGGAACGTTGATGGTGCCGTTTTTTCTTGGAAGAGCAAAATTAGCCATGCAGCTCGATAATATATTCTAGAATAAAAAAATCGGACAATTGATTGATCTTCTATTACACTTGTGTCCGATTTTCAAACAGAGATTGCTTCACTATGTTCGCAATGAACAGGGCTTGATGCATTAATAATAGGTCCACCCACCACAACTATAGAAAAGGCAGGTCGCTGCGGGTGAAACGAAGAAATCTAAAGGAGAATTAATACTAGTAGAAAATAAATAACCACGCAAAAACAAACTATAGCCATTGCAAAGAACACTTAAAAAAACAACAAAAATGTTTTCAGCCCTGTGAAGTTTTTCCGGACAGAAAGATCCAATCCTAATGTTTCACCAATTTTCCGAACAGCGATGGAAATTTGATTATCCACGGTATTGACTGAAACCCCAAGTGCCTGAGCAGTCTCCTTCCTTGTTAACCCTTCCTCCCGCAACAACTTAAAAACCATCTTGCATTTCGACGGTAAACCTTCCACTGCTTCATTAAGAGCATCCAACATTTCTTCCGATATTAAATCATCTTCAGGAGTATTTTCATAGCGGTGTAAACTCACTTCGGCCTTCTCAAGAGAATCGGAATCATGTTGATTGCTTTTCCGAAGAAAATTAAAGCTGGAATTTCGAACTGCGACAAAAAGATAGGTTGTAAGATTTTCGATTTCGTCGAGGCCTTCCCTTTTTTCCCAGAGTTTCAGAAACACATCCATAACAATCTCTTCGGCCAATCCCTCTTCCTTCAAAAAAGAAACTGCAAAACGTTTCAATCTTACATAGTAAAGATCAAGCAGTTCTCGGAATTTAAATTCATCATATTGTTTGATTTTAAAGGACATGCAATTCTGAGTCTTTACGTTGGTGCTTTATTAAGAAAAGTCAAATATATAAAATAATCCTAAATCCCTTTTTAACATGCCCGCCAGGCTAATACAATAGTTCCAGTTTCCTCCAGGAGAGAGCTGTTTTTCAATGCTTTGTTCTCACTTCCTGAAAAAGATTTAAATTCAATCACCGTGAAAGAGAAGGATATTTCCCAAAACCAGACTTGTAAAAATTGTAATTTACCAGCAACCTTTTTACTCAAAAGTCCAACTGCTCCACCAACTTCTGCAAAAACTCCCGTTCGTAAAAATCCTTATCCACTACCTTTTGGTTCCAGATAAGAACATCCAGGTCTATCTCACGGGGACCGAATTTTGCACGGGAACGGTCGCGTCCCATTTCATCCTCGATTACTTTAAGGGCAGAAACCACCTCCTCCATGGAGAGATCAGTTCTTATTAAGGCAACAGCGTTCAGGAAATCAGGTTGGTCGGTAATTCCGATGGGAGAAGTTACAACCGGGCCGGCCTGTTTACTTAATTGAAATTGTTTTTGAAGCCGGTCAAAAGCATTTTCAATATTCTGTCTGGCATCAATATTCGATCCTAAGGCTATGACAGCTTCATGGCTCACAATTCCGATTTCTTTTTGGTAAGACTAAAGGAAACACTTTTTGCAAATCGCAAAGCATGTGGTTTGTCCACCTCAACAGCAACTTCCTCGACCCGTGACATATCCAAAATAAAGTTAGCCACTTCATTGGCTACTTTTTCCAGCAGATTGAACCTTCTGCTTTCAACAAGATCTATAATTTCTTTACAGATGTCCCGGTAGTTCAGTGCATCTTCGGGGTTATCGTTTATTTCCTCACCCTGTATTTGATATTGGATAGAGATATTCAACAGCAAATCCTGTTTTTTTCCCAATTCGTGAGGGTTAAACCCAACTTCGGTTCGAAGTAAAAGGTCTTTGATACAGATAGTCGCCATAGCTTAAATCAGATGAGAACCACTGTCACAAAAGATAATTTGTCCGGTGACAGAAGGATTGTTTAACAAAAAAGAGACTGAAGCGGAAATATCCTGAACAGCCACCTGCTGTTTCAAAGGAGTTTTTGCGATGACATCTGCCAGGTATTCGTTTCCTTTTCGGGGAGGAGGCAATACAGGCCCGGGAGCAATACCGTTCACCCTGACGTCAGGGGCAAAATCAAGAGCCGCCATTCGTGTCAATTCTGCAAGATTTTTCTTTGCCAACAGATAAGCCGCATAAATGCCTTCGTTTTTTACTATTTTAGTATCCAACATATTGACAATTGAGCCTTTTCCGAAAGTATTAACAAAAGCCTGGATTAAAAAGAAAGGAGCTTCAAAATTAACAGACATTTCTTTTCTCAAAAAATCAGCAGAAGTCTCCAGGAGTCTTCCGGAATTGAAGGTGCTGGCATTATTCACCAGTGCGTCCAACTGTTGGATATTGTCGGGTATTCTGTTAAAGACAGACAATACAGCATCCATATTAGATAAATCGCATTGCAATACCGGAAACTCCCTGTCGGGATAGGCTTCTTGCAATTCACCGGACAGCTGCAAAGCTTCGTCACGACTATGGTTATAGTGAATAACAACCTCCCAGCCTTCGTTAGCCAAAAATCTGGTAATCCCTGCTCCCACGCGCCGCGCGGCCCCGGTAATCAATACTGTCTTTCTCATAACAATGGATCATTAGTCCCAAAATGTCGGTAAAAATTCAGAAAACTTAGACTCAAAAAACAGGACACAGAATAGCTGTCAACTATACACCAAGGCAACTATTTTCTCCAATTCCTCTCTATCCGTTTCGTCAAAAGTATTTAATTCTCTGCTGTCAACATCAAGCACCGCCACAACGTTTCCACGCTTGTCAC
>NZ_JADQBH010000211.1 GCF_016278715.1 Marinilabilia sp.
GGTATTTTCAACAGTGGTACGTTCTGCTTCTTCCACTGCCAGCGACCGTTCTCCCATTACAGCACCGGATGGAGTATCAATTCTTATATCGTTTTTGCGCGCCACGGTGTGAACAATTTCACAATCGTGACCAGTTCCGTCAATTACGGCTTTTGCCATTATAATAAGTGGATCCACATGCATCCCTTCGCGGTGTACCGGTGCCCAGTTGATTACCAGACCGCTGACCTTGTTGTTGTGGAATACCACATCTTCGATGGATGTACAGTTGAAGATTCGTGCTCCTGCTTTGGTGGCATGATAGGTGAGGGCAGAAGTGGCGTGAACCGAATCTACCGTATAGTACTCATCTTTGTAATGGTGGTAATCTATTTGGAGTTCTTTAAGGATATGCAGAGCTGCTTTCTGTACCATGATTTCGTTAAACATCATGGCACCGCCCCACATTCCTCCCCCGGGAGCCAGTTTACGTTCGAAAACAGCTACTTTTTTTCCTGATTTGGCCAGATAGTAAGCTGCGATGAGTCCCGAAGGGCCGCCACCAACAATGGCCACATCAACTGATAAGTTTTCTTTGAGTTTTGAAAAGTAAGAATCAATGATTCCCGCTGATACAATTTGTTCCATAGTGAATGATTTTTAGTTGATTAATCACAAATGAGTTTGGCAAAAAAGATTGTTTTTAAACCGGGCTCATAGATCTATGGAGTTCGAAAAAAAGGAGAGCATACGACGAACACGTCTTCCCTTCGCAGGCATTACCCTGAGCAGGTTTAAAGGGTATGATCTCAGCCTTTTAATCAGGCACCCCCAGATTGTTTTGGTATTGCAAATGTAGCGGTAGTTTTTTAGAAACAAAGAGTAGCAGCAGAAAAAAAAAGACCCTGTGCGGATAACTCAGAGTCTTTATTTTTAAGGAAATTTTTTCTACCATCGTTGATGCACATCCTGTTTGATGTACTTTTCATAGATGTCATTCATCTTTGTTATTTTCTCGGGAGAAAGTTCCGGCATATCGAAAACCGAAAGATTTGATTTTACATGGTCCATTGAAGAAGCTCCGGGAATGATGCAGCTGACTTCCTTAAACTGCAGAATCCATTGAAGTGCAATGGGGGCAAGGTTTTCCTGTCCCGGAAACAATGCTTTTAAATCGTCCACGGCTTTCAATCCTTTATCAAAATCAATACCTGCGAAGGTTTCTCCTTTGTCGAATGCTGAACCGTCGCGATTAAAGTTACGATGGTCTTCTGCATCAAATATGGTGTTGGAATCGAACTTTCCGGTCAGCAGTCCGCTGGCTAAAGGAACTCTCACTATGATGCCCACGTCTTTTTTCGCCGCTTCTTTGAAGAACAGTTCTTTCGGACGTTGACGGAAAACATTGAAGATAATCTGAACCGTATTGACATTGGGATATTCAATGGCCTTGAGGGCTTCTTCAACTTTTTCAACGCTGACGCCCAGGTTTTTAATTTTTCCCTGTTCTTTTAATTTTTCGAATCGTTCAAATATTTCGGGGCGGTAATAAACATCGGTTGGGGGGCAATGCAACTGAATGAGGTCCAGGGCTTCCAATCCTGTTCTTTTCAGGCTGTCTTCTACAAATTTTTGCAATACATCCGGTTGATAACCTTCATTAACATGCGGATTGATTTGACGGCCGCACTTGGAGGCCACATAAACCTCCTCAGAGCGACTGCGCACAACACGCCCAACTGCTTTTTCGCTGAGGCCATTTTCATATACATCCGCTGTGTCGATGAAATTCACTCCGTTGTCGATGGCAGTATTGATGATTTCGTCAGCCTTTTTGTCGTTAAATCCCGAACCCCATTTTCCTCCGACTTGCCATGTGCCAAGAGATATTTCTGAGATTTTGAGACCTGTTTTTCCTAATGTTCTGTAATTCATGATTAAGTGATTTATTTGGTCTTTTTTGAAAAAATGCAATCGATTGCTTAATTCGGTAGCTCAAAATTACAAAATTATTGTGAGCTTAAAAATCTGGTTCATCATACAATAGATCGTTAGATTTTTAGCTATAAGTTTTTAGAAATTTTGTAAAATCCTGATATGCTGAATTTTAACAAGCGCCTTGAGGTGCAAACAATTGTTTTGCAGTGTATTGCAAAAGTATAACGAAGTAATGTTATAATAATGCATACCTATTTAAACACTTCCAAAAGGTCATAATCGAAAAAGCAAGAGAAAAACAAACAATTACACATATTTGGTACGACCCGCTTTAGGAGTCGATTCTCATATAATAATTACATCTATAAATATTTGATCCATTGGGTTAAGTCTTTATTTTTTGAGGGAATTAGAGCCTAAAGGGGTCTTGATGATTATTGTTGTTCGCAAAATTCAAAATATTGACGCTGAAGGTGTCGTATGCTTTAGTGATTGTTAGAAATATCTTTTTTTAACGAACGAAATAATTAAATAGGTATCCATATTTGTGATAAGCGAGAAATCTTATCATAATTGAGTCTGCTCCAAAAAGAGGTATTTTGTCAAGGTTGAGGCGCAGGAAATTATTGAATCAGGTATAACTTATTGTTAATGAGGATTTAAAAACTTACTGTTACGAAGAAATTGGTCACAAAAAGCCTTTCCGGAGTGGCTAAAGCTGACTGTCTAACACTCTGTCAGTAAGACTATTGGTTGTCAGTGTGAGTTGTGACAACAAAATTCGGACTATTTTTTGAGTTTTTTTCCAAATCTTAAAATACTATTTTTGCGGTTCATTTTTTTCAATACAAATGAGTATTACATCTTTTATAATTCTGGGGATGGGACTGTCAGTTGACAGTCTGGCGGCCAGTATAACCACCGGGGCATGTTCTTTAAAGCTCAGACTATCTCAAATTCTGAAGATTGCCGCCTTTATGGCTGTTTTTCAGGCATCAATGCCTTTGCTTGGCTGGGTTATTGGTAGAAGTTTTAAAAATATGGTTGTAGCTTATGATCATTGGATTGCGTTGCTGTTCCTGGTGGCAATTGGAGCGAAACTTATTTATGACGGACTGAGAAATGACGAGGGAGAAGTTTCCTGTCTTTGTCCTTCCAATCATCTTCTGCTGGCAGGAATGGCTTTGGCGACCAGCATTGATGCGTTAGTAGTAGGCATCGGTTTTGGTGTTTTAAGTATCAATATCTGGCAAGCGGTTGTGATTATCGGGGTTACCACTTTTTTATTTTCGATTACCGGTGTATTACTCGGAATGAGAGTTGGTGAGCGCATCAATAAAGGAATAGAGGTTTTCGGTGGTCTGGTGCTTATCGGCTTGGGGTTAAAGATTTTCCTTTCACATGTTATTGAGATCATAAAATAAAAATCCTAAATTTGGAAATACTTTTTCGAATAGAATATTTTTCGTAAAAGTTTTTTTGAATTAGGATGGGTTGCTTGTTTTAAATATTTTGCATTCTTTGTAGTAGGTTTTACGAATATTATCGTAAACCTATTCATTTTTTATAAACCAAAAGAGTCATTATGAAAAAACAAGCTATTACTTTAGGGCGTATTGGTATTTTATTACCTATCGCAAGTCTTATTCCGTTACTGGGGTCTGTAGCAGGTCTTGCTGCTTTAATATTGTTATTGATGTCGCATCATCAGTTCTCCAAAGCATACGAGAATCCGCCCATATTTAAGAAAGCATTGATTGGTTTTTTAATTCCTGTGATAGTTAATATTGTGGGAATGGTAATAATTGTGATAGGTGCAGGCTCTGCTTTTCTTACCTTAACAGGCGATGGGTTTGATCCTGAAAATATTCAGCAAATCATGACGTTATTGTTCGAAAGCGGTGTGACTATTGTTGGTCTTTTACTGATTTTGATTGGTACAATTGTTGGAAATTATTTTATATTCCAGGCATTGAAAGCTCTGGCTGCCTCATCGGGCGTCAACACATTTAAAACTGCCGGATTACTCTATTTTATCGGAGCTATTGGGCTTATTCTTTTCGGATTGGGAATTCTGGTTGCAATTGTAGCATGGATAATTCATGTGGTGGCCTATTTTTCAATTCAGGCTGAAGAACCTATAACAGAACAAGCAGTCTAAAAAAAAACATGAGTGAGGTCTAAAAAGCATCTTTATTGCCAACCTCTTTGTTGTTTTACAATTTTGAATTCTCATTAACAGCTGGTTAATACCGGCACAAAATTTTAAAACGCCTCAATTTAGACAAAAATATACCTTTTTATACCGCACTCAACCAATAAAAAACCCGGCCAAGTATGAGCCGGGTTTTTTTAGTATAAAAAAAGCCCGTCTTGCGACGGGCTTAATATTTTTAGCAAAGTAGAAAAATCTGACTAAGCTAATTTCACATCTACAGCATTAAGACCTTTTCTACCTTCGGTAAGTTCAAAAGTTACTTCATCGCCTTCGTTGACTGTGTCAATCAAACCTGTGGCGTGTACAAAATACTCTTTCTGTGTTTCATCTTCTTTAATGAATCCAAAACCTTTGCTCTCGTTAAAGAATTTTACTGTTCCTTTGTTCATGATAAATGTTTAATAAATTTGAAGGGTGCAAGGTATGGTTTATTTTTTAAAATCACATATTTTTCTAAAAAAAATGCTTTTCTACCCTGTATTTATATTTGTGAAACAATTAGTAACGAACCTTCACACTTGGACGAATATCCGAATTTTGGGTATGGTAGGTCTTGTATTCTTCGCTTTCCAATCAAATAGTGTCTTAAATATTTTCCAACAAGGGATTTCATCCCTTAAACCCTGATCCCGATTATGGTTTTGTAAGGTTTTGATTTTCCAAAACCAACAAAAACCTATTTCGGGACAAAGAAATTATTTCATGATTATTGCTACGCTCAGCATTGTTCAAGCAAGCTTGACACTGCTTTCACTAATCGCAATAATCCAAGACTGAGCCAGCTTTCGCTCTAAAAACTACGGTTCTTTTATCGTAATCGTCA
>NZ_JADQBH010000085.1 GCF_016278715.1 Marinilabilia sp.
TGTGGAAGCTACCCCAGCCACTGCGACAAATGGCGGGTAATAGTGTTGCAACCTTTAAGCCGGGGGTGGCCTCTCTGAAAGTGAAACAGCTTCTTGAAATGAAGAAGTATAGCTTTGAGGAGGCTTTTGCCATATCGCGACAAGCACTGATGGATCCTCAATTGGAGGGGATGCTGAACCTTCAGAAGTTGCCATTACACAATCCTGTGGAGTGGCTGAAAGGTCAAAAAATGAGTGGGGATGCTGATGTGTTATCCAGAGTGTCGGTGGCGGAGATGACCACTTATATGCAGAATGTGCTGCTGCGCGATAGTGACCAGATGAGTATGGCTCATGCACTGGAGGTGAGAGTTCCATTTCTGGATCATGAACTGGTGGAGTATGTATTATCTCTTCCTGATGGAATTAAGAGTCCGGTTACGCCCAAAAAGCTTTTGGTGGAAAGTATGTCTGATTTATTGCCTGATTATATCGTGAATCGCCCCAAAATGGGGTTTGTTTTTCCCTGGCGGGACTGGCTGAAAGGAGAAATGCACGCTTATGCCGATGGGCGCATTCGATCCATTGCTCAGCGGGAACTTTTTAATGAAAACGGGGTGCTGGATATCTGGAACAGGTTCCTTAAGGGTGATGCGTCGGTGACGTTTTCACGGGTGTGGCCGCTGGTAGTGTTGGAGGAATGGGTTAGGGGATTAGGGGATTAGGCAAGTAGGCGAGTAGGGGATTAGGGGATTAGGCAAGTAGGCGAGTAGGGGATTAGGCAAGTAGGGGATTAGGCGAGTAGGCAAGTAGGGGATTAGGCTAGTAGAGATTAGGGAAGCAGAATATACAATATATTATGAACTTAACTTTTAACCCATGGAAAATTTTAGTTTCAAGAAATTATTGGTTTGGCAAAAAGGGATGACATTTGCTGAAAGGTGTCTTGATATTACTGAGTCGATCAAAGGACATTACCGACTTATGGAACAACTTGAAGCTGCGGCTGCATCTGTGCCGCAAAATATCTCTGAAGGTGAGGGCCGTTTTAGTATCAAGGATAATTTAAACTATTTGTTTTTCTCCCGGGGCTCTTTGTATGAATCAATTACCTTGCTGAATTTGTTGTTTTACAAGAAACTTATTTCACAGGATAAACTTGAAGAACAAGAAGGACTTGCCCTGGAAATAACAAAAATGATATCTGCTCTCATAACTCAAAAAAGGAAAAAACTCTAGCGGGTTAGGCGAGTAGGGGATTAGGCAAGAAATAAATAGGGGATTAGGCTAGTAGTAAATTGGGTGATTAGGCAAGAAATAAATAGGTGATTAGGCTAGTAGGGGATTAGGCTAGTAGAAAATTGGGAATGGCCCAAACTCTACTGGCCTACTGGCCTATTCTCTACTAGCCTACTAACCTAAAACCTAATTACTTTGCTGGCCCACTTTTTCGGATCATAACTAATTCCTAACTTCTGGCTGCAGACTGCCATTTCTCTGAGTTCAGCATCGTTCATATTCATGATTCTTGTTAGTGCTTTTTTAAGACTTTCTTTATCGTCATTTTGAAAAAGAAAGCCGTTTTTACCTTCTTCCAAAAAACGGGTGATACTACCAATCGCACTGGAACAGATCATGGGGAAGCCGGCTGCTGCCATCTCGTGTACAACCACTCCCCAGGGTTCGAAACGGCTGGGAAGGACAAATACTCCGGTCTCTTTGAGGGTTTTTTTAAGTTCTTGCGGTTGTAGAAAACCCAGATGTTTGATTTTTGGATGTTCCGGGCGTTGGTCGAAAAGTTCGCCTGTGCCGGCACACCAAAGCTCCCATTCGTTGGGCGATTCTTCCTGAAGTTCCATGAAGGCAGGAAAGAGGAGGTCGAGCCCTTTCTGGTGAACATACCGGCCTACGTATATCAGCTTTCGCGGATAGGGTTCTGCTTTTATTCGGTCCGATGCGGTGGGAGAGAAGAGTTTGACATCGGCCGAATAGAAACCTTCCGTAATTCTTTTTTTTCTAAAGCCCAGTTTTTGCGCATACTCTTTCTGAGGTTGTCCCGGTACCCAGGCGTGTGAGTAGGCGCGGTGCAACACCCATGGAGCTGCCAGTCGCATCAGATATTGTTTGGGCGTGCCCATCCAGTGATTGTCCATGGTCATAACTGTGGGGATGCTTCCCCTGAAAAAGCGGCAAACCGAAAGATATCCTTTATCCACCCATCCGCTGGAGATGATAATATCCGGACGGATGCTTTTGGCCAGGTTTTTTAATTGTGTATTACTGTAGTCGTTTCGCTCATAAAGGGTAACCCCCTCCGGAAAATCAAACTGAAAGGGGGCTTCTTTATTGACGGGCCAGCGAACGATGTGCACTGAATGCCCTTTATTTGTGAGCTCTTTTACGCCTGCAAGAAAATAGGAGGCGAGTTCGGTGTATAAAAAAAGTATGTTCATTTTTTTAGGTGATTAGATTTTAGGTGATTAGGGGATTAGGCTAGTAGGGGATTAGGCTAGTAGGGGATTAGGGGATTAGGCTAGTAGGTGATTAGGGGATTAGGGTAATAGGGTAGTAGGGTAATAGGTAAAAAGATTGTTTGGGGATAAGGTTAACATGTAAATGAATTTTTTCCTGCGCGCTACCCCCCTGTGAATAACTAATTCTACAGGGTAAACCTGACCCTCATGATAAAAAATGGTTTTACATGGTAAGCCTTTAAGGGGAACTCCGCGCTCGAATCTTTTTTTATAGTAACAGATTCTTCGCAAGCTCAGAATGACATAGTCCTGAGATGACAGAGAGAACCGGAGCCTGAAGGGCTCCTATGTTTATAGAAGATATCTCAACAGAAAAAACGACGCTGAAGGTGTCGAATAATTATAGGTGAGGATATGTTTATCCTTGTTGGCCCATTTCAGGGACAGGGGTGAATACATTTCAAGGTTTCTGTCACCGCTTCGCGGTTTCTTTTCTGCTCGCCTAATCCCCTACTCGCCTACTTGCCTACTTCCCTAATCTCCTAATTAGTACAACATTCCGAAGAGCCACAGCGGGATGGTACTTAGGGAACCACTTTCGATATTATCTTTCACAATAAAAGCATGATCAAGATTCCTGATTTGATGCTGTGTTTTGTTTTTACCCCCTATTTCAAAGGTGTACTTATTGTCAATGTAAAAGTCTCCCTTAGTGGGTAAGCTTACTTTATGGCCGACACTAATATGTTGTATGAAGAATGTTTCGCGCAAGTTGCCAATATCCGGTAATTCATTTGAGATGGCAAAAGCTAAATTGGTGTTATGTAACCAAATTTTATCGGGCTTGGTTAAGATACTAATGCTCTTATTTTGCTTGTAAATGATGTGCAATAGTTCAGCCTTATGAAGAAGATGCAAGGCTTGAACCAGTGAATTACGATTGATGGATATTTTATCAGCCAGCTTACTAATATTTGGTGTGTAAGGCACATTTGTAGCCAACACGTATAACAGGCGTTTGAATTTTGCAATATTTGAATATTCAATATTTTCGATGCTTTGTAAATCAATGTCTAATATTAAATTAATGGTGTTGTTTAATTGCTGATAGAATTCGTATTTATCATCCTCAAAATAAGGATAGGCTCCTGATTCGTAATAGGAATTCAGATATTTTAAAGGTTTAAAATATTTGGATAAGTCGTCACTTAATGAGGTGTGGTTCTTAATAATATCGTCTAACGAAATCGGTGGTAGCTTAATATGATGATAAAATTCCAGATACTCCCTGAATGATAGTTCTTTTAAGTGATAATTGAGAGCTCTCCTGCTTAAATCTGACTCCCCCTTGTATATGTCTAATACCGATGATGAGGTAAATATGACTTTCAGGTCGGGCAAATCATCGTATATCAATTTTAACTCCCTCGACCAGTTGGGGTATTTGTGAACTTCGTCTAATAAAAGCAGCTCTCCGCCTATTTGAGAGAAATTTTCAGCCAGGCTATAGAGGCTGTTTTCAGTAAAGAATAAATCATCTAAAGCTACATATAAAACTTCTTTACCGGATTGTTTAGCCAATTGAAGCAGTAGGGTGGTTTTTCCAACACCCCGTGCCCCCAATACAGAAATAAGTTGACTATTGCCATTGATCTGCTTAAATAGGTAACGATGAAACTCCTCGCTTACTGCTTGTATTTTCCTCCTCGATTTAATTAGTAATTTTTCCATTATTGCTATTGAGTTTAGCAAAAATAATAAAAAATGCTTTTGGTGAAAGCAAAACGCATAAAAAGAAGTGGAGATTTACTCTTTTTGAATCGTGGGCCAGCCCGACCCTCACTTTTATTATTTGTTACTTCTATTTGCTACCTTTCTGTCACCGCCCTGCGGTTTCTTTTTCTACTCGCCTAATTGCCTACTCGCCTACTTTCCTAATCTCCTAATCCCCTAATCCCGGGGATTAAAATCCCAGACAACAAAAGGGTCGTGCCTATGGCACTTTGAAGGCAATTCTGATTAAATCGCATATGATAGTTCCGAAGCAACGGTTGCTTTTGTTCTCCCGGAATTCATTTCGGGAATTTTCCATGAATAAAACTTCCCTGCCGCAGCTCCGCAGCTGAAATATAATTTGGTACTTCTTTTTTCTACCTTTCTGTTACCGCCCTGCGGTTTCTTTTTCTACTCGCCTAATTGCCTACTCGCCTACTTTTCTAATCCCCTAATCCCGGGGATTAAAATCCCAGACAACAAAAGCGGTCGTGCCTATGGCACTTTGAAGGCAATTTTGATAAAATTGCAAATGATAGTTCCGAAGGAACGGTTGCTTTTGTTCTCCCGGAATTTATTCCTGGAATTTTCTATGAATAAAACTTCCCTGTCGCAGCTCCGCATTTGAAATATTATTTGGTACTTCTTTTTTCTACCTTTCTGCCACCGCTCTGTTTCTTTTTCTACTCGCCTAATTGCCTACT
>NZ_JADQBH010000101.1 GCF_016278715.1 Marinilabilia sp.
GAATTCCCTTTCGCCCTCAATACATTTAGCTCTTGTCCCTACATTATAACATGGCCCGCCACTTCGGGGCTCGCCCGGTCTTTTTGCCCCTTCCCCGCATCCACCCGCAGTGGTTTCGGAGTGCCACATTTTTGAACCTCCCCGCATTGGCACATTGCCAGCCTTACTTACTCTTCGGGTATGAAGAATTCCTTTCTGCCAATTTCTACAAATCATAAAACCCCACTTTATCAGGCATCTACAATTTCCCTGCAACCCCAACCCAAAACTCAAAACTTCAAAACTCAGAACACATAACTCCCCAGTCCGCCAAAGAGCCACCCAACCCTTATTCAAAAATGCGTCCCCCGCAACCACCCCCAAGCTATAAAAACATAACGCGTTCTTATAGGAACAGCCCCGCACCTCTATAAAGCAATAGGTTCTCTTAGGCATGGCGGATTCCAATCCGCCACTAAAACTATTCTCATCCCTCCTCCTCTCAAAATCTTTTATCGGCATAAGGCCTGTTTAATCAACTCATCCCCTAACCAACTCAATACTCTTAAACTTCCCCAAGCTGTCCTATAAGCCCATTATATTTTATAGCCCCCATTCCTTCCCGCTTTTGAGCAAAAAAGGGAGCCGGCCTGAAGGCCCCTTTTCCCCGCCACCCTTTAGCGGTGCGTCAAAAAGGGGGTTACCAGGCTTTCAACATCTCCTTGTGCCCGGGGCATTTGGCCCGGGCTCCCTGTCCGGTTTGCATTCCACTTTCGCTTCGCTCCACCTCCATGCTACCCGGCCATGTATCCCGTACCAATAGCCCTGGGCACCCCGCGGCAGCAGTGCTACAACCCCCAGCAACATTCATATCAGTTTTACATCTAAAACACACCTATCCAATAGTCCGCACAGCTGCTATTCCCCGCCCGGTTTCCTTTAACCATTCACCCCCTTTTTGCCGCGTCATTATAAACCCCGAAAGGATCATCCACATGCGCAGTGATTTTGTTTGTCATTCGTAAAATCCCAGCTCGTAAATCCACATTTCCCCGCCACCCCAAAAGCGGTGTGGGAAAGGTGCAATTCCCTTCAAACACCCCTTATGCCGGTGGCACTTGCCCCGTGCTCCCTGGCCGGTTAGCATTCCACCTACGTTTCTCTCCGGCTTCATGCACCCTGGCCATGCATCCCGGGCCAAAAGCCTCGGCATCCCGCTGCAGTAGTGCTCAATCCCCAACCTCATCAGAGCATATCATTACTCCATCAACATACTTTTATTTGTTCGCACAACTGCCTTTTCTCTCCACGCATTTCACTTATACGGATACACCTTTCCCACCTCATTATCGTCCCCGGGAAGGTACATTCGTTTATCTCCAACAGATTATACAACATTGCAGGTTCCCTTACCTCAAGAGCTTTTAAAAAACAAACGCACCTATTTCTATGCCTGGCTAATCACAATAAATGAACGGAAAATATCAGCTTGCGGAATAAAAGCTAAGAACACTTTCAAAAAGCAAAAAAAGACTCGCAAAGTTAGGTCGGTATCCCGCAGCCCCCCCGCCTTTGTCTGTCAAGGTCAAGCCCTTCGGGTTTTGCAAAAAGTAAAATTCGAAAATCTCCACTACCCTTCATTTTGCAAAAACCTTGACAGACACCCATACCGCCCAATTCCACAGCTTTCTTTTTTCTCTTTTTCTTTTGTCCTTTTTTATATTGGGGGATAATAAATCAGTTCATCTCTATTTCCTAAAATATTTGCACCCAAAAAATGATAATTGTGAAAACTTCAATTTATCAACCATAAAAAAAGCCGCTCCCTCAAAGAAACGGCCCTGGCACAGTGGAGGCAAAGCCCCCTCCGCATAAAATATTTTTTTCTCCCTGGTTTTCTCCCTAGTTTTCTCCCTAAATCGTTTCTCTTCCTGTTAATGTTGTTATGTACTTCTGGTTACGATTCTTTGGCTCTTCCGGAATGGTTCGCTCAATTAACCCTTGTTCTAACAAGGGCTGAATATGTCTCCGGAAATTTGCCGTTTGATTACTTAGCCCCAACCTTTTAAGCATTTCTGCTTTACTCCTCGGCTCTAAACAATATCTCAATAAATTAAGGTTTTTTTCGTTGAGGCTTCTTTTCACATTTTCTTGGTTACTTTCTTGGTTACTTTCTTGGTTACTTTCTTGGTTACTTTTTCTATTTACAGGTAGTATTGTCAAAAAATAAGTACAATTAGCATCAGTTTCAATAATAGGGGCGGGTGAGTTATTTTCTTTCATTTCACGATAAATGGTAGGTATCCCCGTTCCCCTACCTTCGGTAAGGTGCAGTTCCTTTAAAAAATCACCTACTCTTCTATTCCGATAATCACGTGCTACTATCCTTCGGTTTTCTGCCAATATCTTGGCAGTAATAGGAGGTATGGGGCCGGGAAAACTCAATATTTCAATCTTATCTGGCCATATCTGAACTTCAATAGGCTTTCCAACTTCATAACTTTTATGATACACCGCATTCGCCAATGCTTCCTCAATGGCTCCATATGGGAAGTTGAAATACCTCTCAGCTTCAGCTCTTCCCTCTACTTTTACAACTCGTTCGCTAATAATGTTTGAAGAAATAAAACTAAGCGACTCTCTTAATTGCTGATGCAAAGGCCCTTTAAAATATTTTTCCTTAAAATCCTTTCCTGCCTCATCTTTCCTAATTACGACCTCTATCCACGATCGTTGAAAAAACCTATGAGGTTCATGACTAAAGAACAATAACCCTACATTTAATGGTCGAACTCCTTCTTTCGGCCCTTTTACAATATTCATCTGCCTGCATAAATCCACAAATGGCATTGTTGTACTGTCTTCAAAAAGGTCACTTCTTACTTCTTGCAAAAAATCACGAATCAACCCTAAACTTAAGTCATTTAAATCAGCTTCTTGATTAATCCGATCATCAAACGGCACTCGGGCAGCAAGTTCTTGCAGCTTACGCAGATTGTCATTTTTGGCAATAATACTTCTGGACCCACTTCTGATATAATATTGCCGGTTTTGTCCTCGTTTTTGCCCTAAACTTTCCGGTGCTGAATATGGACGCATATCTCCGGCTGGAGCATAAATCACCAGAACATGTTTATCTTCTATAATATATGGCTGTACAATAGGTAAGTAATTTGGAGAAATTAAGTGACCTAACCTCGTAATTTCGCCTTGAAAATAATCAATCTTATTAGGGTTAATGCCTTCAGGAGGAAATACTGGCCTTCCATCTTGTTCAGCTATTCCCACAAGAATATAACCTCCTCCCCAATTATTAATATCATTAGCAAAAGCACAAAGCGTGTGCATTATATCTTCAGGATTCCAACCCTTTTTAAACTCGAGTCGCTCCCATTCAATCACTTTTCCATTTACCAGTTCGTTTATATTCACTCCAAGAGCCATCTTATTACTTTTATAATAATATCAAATTGGGGGGATACTCTTTTCCACAATCTCCAAAGTTGCAAAAAATATCCATCATTTTCCAAAGACGGGCGATTTCCAAATCGCATAACCATAATCATCTCAATCTCTCCCATTTCTCTCACATTCCCCCAACTCCCTTGCAAACAGACACCCTCCGTTATAAATTGCCTCCAATCGATAAAACCTCAAATTATGGCAATTTTTGAAGATGCATTCAACAAAACCCTCATTCACGAAGGTGGATACGTCAACGACCCTGATGATCTTGGCGGAGAAACCTACAAAGGCATTGCCCGAAATATCCACCCCGACTGGACTGGCTGGAGAATCATCGACAGGTACAAACAATCGCCAGGTTTCCCGGAGACTCTGGGTGCTGATGTTCGTCTCCCTGATGAGGTTCGACAATTCTACCAATACAAATTCTGGAACAAGATAAAAGGCGATGCCATTCAAAACCAGTTGGTCGCAGATTCAATCTTCGACTTCTCAGTGAACTCCGGCGTCAAAACCGGGATTTCAATTGCACAAAAGGTCCTCGATGTTGCCCCCGACGGAATCATTGGCCCCATAACTCTTAAGGCACTAAACAATACCAATCCCGATCTGTTTCTGGCTTCCTATACCATCGCAAAAATTGCCAGATATGTCCACCTGGTCAAAATTAGACCGGCCAACCGTAAGTTCTTTTTCGGATGGATCCGCCGTGCTATTGGTGACATCTAAAAACTAAAATCATGAGCTTCATTGCCAACCTCTTCAATCCCAAAGCAGGAGAGACCATCGTCTCTTCTATTGGTAATGTCATCGACAACCTTACCACTACAAAGTCAGAAAAACTTCAGCTGGAACTGGAACTCAAGAAAGCCGAATGGCAACATCAGCATGAAATGCAAAGCCTGCAGATTAAACAGGAAAGCAACATTCTAAAGGATAAGGATTCAGCACGAAACCGGGCAGCAAAAGTGCAGACAAGCCCATCCGCTACGCTGCTAAACAAAAACATCTCTGCTTACCTGGCCATCATTACCACCGTACTCTCTTTTGCTCTATTCTTTGTCATTCTCTTTTATCCCGATTCTCTCCCTCAAAAAGGCAAAGACATTATCATCTATATCCTGGGCGTTCTGAGTGCCATTATCACTCAGGTCTTCAGCTTCTACTTCGGTGCCTCCCTCAAACAGGAAGAACCTAACTTCCTGCCCCCAAACTCATCAGTCCATTAGTACATCAGCAAAATAACTCACTGTTTAATCAGGGTTGGTATTTATTCAAAAAGTGCCAGTTTCCATGCTTGTGAAACCCCCAAATAAGGAGTTTCCTTTTCGTAAATCAAACCTGTCCCAAATAAATATTTTAAAAGAGCTGAATGACATGTTTGGAACCGACCTTGGCAGGTAAGCCTAAAAACAAGGTTGTTTTATCGTAAAATCGTCTC
>NZ_JADQBH010000030.1 GCF_016278715.1 Marinilabilia sp.
CGCTCTTCCGATCTTAAAAACGATAAAGGGAAATTAGTAATTTCCGACAAAACTAAATTAAAGGCTAAACGTTTAGAGAAAAAATTAAACGATGAGATTTTTGATAGAGATAGTGGTGTTTATTTTGGAATAAAGATCGTTTTTGACAAGTTGCAGCCGGAGCCATTAAAGATTCTCCGAGAAGGAGATCTTGAAGTTTTTTCATATAGCGAAGAATATTTAACAGCAAATGGGCATCCATTGTACCTTATCTCTCATTTTTCTAAAGTTTTTTATTATATTGATAATCAACGATGTATTTCGATGGTAAGTAAGAGTTCCGATTTTGGAACTATAGAAAAATTGTTTATGCGGTCAATAAACGAATATCCTGTTGGCCCCGTTTTTCAGCGAAAAGATATTCTATCATTGTATCAGATTATACTGTTTGATAGAGTGTTGGAGAAATCAGGAAAATTTAATGTGGAGCTTATTTTAAAATATTTTTTTGTTGAATTTCTAGAGCAAAAATATAATCTGAAAGGGGTTCGTTTTAATTTACCATCAGTAGGTGCAAGTTATTTTGAGAAAATCAGGATGTTATTGGCTGAGTTTGATGCTCTGCTAAAGCAATATGAAATGATAAAGGAGGATGGAGAAATTGATGCTGAACTTTTCTGTTTAAGTTCAAAACCTTCAGGAATAAGCCAGATACCAAGTTTTGTTTCTAAAAAGTATTGTTATCCAGTCGGTGATAAACTGTCCATGATAAATCACTTTCTTTTTTCTGATCAATCCGGCCTGACGTATGTTGAGCCTTTTAAGCAAAGTAATTACCATTGTCTGTACGATTTAATACAAAAAGAGAATGTTTTATATCGAAATTTCGGAAAACACCAATTGCGAGAATTGAATCTGTTTTTGGATTTGGGATATCTATATGTTGATAATAGTGGATATTTGGGGATTAAAAACGAAAATAAGTTGTTTCTTCTTGGGCAATTATTTAGGGAAGGGGTATTGAGTTATTGGCATTATTCTAAGGATTGTAGGAATATAATAGATGAAATGGTAAAAGAGAAAACTCTTTATTTTGAGAGTACTCTTTTTAATAATCTTGAGTCCAGATATCTTAATTACTTTTTAAATAGAAAGGAATTTACAAATGGATTAGATTTAAGGAACAGTTTTATGCATGGAACAAATCCGGATTCTGAAGATGAATTAATGAAATTATATTATATTCTCTTAAGAATTATGGTTTTAACTGCCCTGAAGATGGATGATGACCAAGTTTTAAAAAATAAATCGAAATCTATTCATAGCACTGTTTGATATGTCCGAAACCAATCGCATTGAATACAAAGCCCAACTCACCAAAGACCTGGATTTGGAGAAAGAGGTGGTAGCGTTCCTGAACTACCGGGAAGGGGGCGTTATATACATTGGCATTGACAAAACGGGCAAAGTACCGAAATAAGCGATGCTGATGGGGATATGCTGAAAATAAAAGACCGCATTAAACACAATATTTCTCCATCTGCCATGGGGCTGTTTGATGTAGTGGTGGAAGAGCGTGATGCCAAAGATATCATTAAAATAATCGTGGCCAGCGGCAGTGAGAAGCCTTATTTTAAAAAGAAATACGGAATGACCGAAAAAGGTTGTTTCATTCGTATTGGTACAGCAGCCGAGCCAATGCCTCAGCAAATGATTGATAAATTGTTTTCCACACGTACCCGCAACTCCATTGGCAAAATAAAAGCCCATCGACAGGATTTGACTTTTGAGCAATTAAGCATTTATTACCAGGCAAAAAAGAAGTCACTCAATAAACAGTTCAAAAAGAATCTTGAACTGATGACGGAAGAGGGGAAGCTCAACTATGCGGCATACTTGATGGCCGACGAAAATAATGTGTCGATAAAAGTGGCTAAATATAAGGGGAAAAGTCGGGTTGACCTTATTGAAAACAACGAGTACGGCTATTGTTCACTAATCAAAGCCACTAAAAGCGTTTTAGACAAGGTTGATTTGGAAAACCGGACTGCTACAAAAATTACCTCAAAGGAACGGAAAGAACAGCGTTTGTGGAGTGACATTGCCTTGCGCGAAGGCATTATCAATGCTTTTGTCCATAACGATTACACCCGGGAGATACCTCCTAAGTTTGAAATATTCTCTGACCGGATTGAAATTACTTCTGCCGGATCGCTTCCGGAAGGATTGAGCAGGGAAGAATTCTTCGAGGGTTTTTCTATTCCGCGCAACAAAGAGTTGATGCGTATATACAAAGACTTGGAATTGGTTGAGCAGCTGGGTTCCGGGATTCCACGAATTTTGGAGCATTACGAAAAAGAGTGTTTTCATTTTTCAGAAAACTTTTTGCGGATGGTATTCCCGTCTGTTGAGGAAGTCACCCCGCAAGTCACCCCGCAAGTCACCGAACAAGTCACCGAACAAGTCACCGAACAAGTCACTGAACAAGTCAGGAAACTGGTGACTGTAATAAATGATGAAACACGCCCGGCTAACCAAATAATGGAAATGCTTTCGATCAAACACAGACCGACCTTCTTTTATAATTACCTACAGCCAGCACTGGAGCATGGAGTTATTGAAATGACCATTCCGGATAAACCCAAAAGCAGTAAGCAGCAATATAGATTAACCCCATTAGGGAAAAGTCTTGTAAAATAAAAGAAATGAAATTTACCGAAGAAAAATTAGAACAAGCCTTTATAGAACTCATTCAAAAGCAGGGTTTTGAATATGTGCCTGGTGGCGATATTCAACGATCCCCGGATGAAGTAATTATAGAGGCTGATTTGCGAAATTTTCTTCTTTCAAAATACAAGGACGAAAAACTAACAAACCAGGAGGTAACCCGCATCATTCAGCAACTCAAAAGCTATGCTGCTTCCGACCTTTACGAGAGCAACAAGGCTATCATGAAACTGGTTTCTGAAGGTTTTATACTTAAACGGGAAGACCGGTCTCAAAAAGACCTGTATGTCCAGCTGATAGATTTTAATGGACTCACAGCTTTACGCGAACCAAAACCTGAAAGTCTTTCCCGGATTTCAGATGCAACACCTGAACCTTACAGTGACCAAAATATTTACAAGTTTGTCAACCAGTTCGAGATTGTTGGTTTTGAAAAACGTATCCCCGATGGGATTCTCTACATTAACGGTTTGCCGCTGGTGGTATTTGAATTTAAAACCGCCATTCGTGAAGAATGCACCATTCATGATGCCTTTGTTCAGTTGACTACCCGTTACAAGCGAGATATTCCGGAGTTGTTTAAATACAATGCTTTTTGTGTTATATCGGATGGTGTAAACAACAAAGCCGGTTCGTTCTTTGCTCCTTATGAGTTCTTCTATGCCTGGCGGTCAGAGCCGGATAGGCAAATGATAGAGCAGGATGGAATCAGTTCCCTTTATACCCTCATTGGAGGAATGCTGAACACAACAACTTTACGGGACATTATCCGGAATTTTATTTTTCTGCCAGATTCTTCAAAAGAAGAAGACAAGATACTTTGTCGCTATCCTCAGTATTACGGAGCAAAGAAGCTGTTTCAAAATATTATAAGTCACCAAAAACCCGAAGGAGATGGGAAGGGAGGTACCTATTTTGGTGCTACCGGATGTGGCAAGAGTTACACCATGCTTTTCCTTACCCGTCTGTTGATGCGAAGTGAGTTATTAAGCAGTCCGACGATTGTGCTAATTACCGACCGTACCGACCTGGATGATCAGCTTTCGGAACAATTCACCAATGGCAAGGAATACATTGGTGATAATAACGTCATTAGTGTGGAAAGCAGGGCCGAGCTAAAAGAGCGGTTGCAAAACATTCAGAGTGGGGGAGTTTTCCTGACAACCATTCATAAATTTACCGACGACACAGACTTACTTACAAATCGCAGTAATGTAATCTGCATCTCCGACGAAGCACACCGAAGTCAGACCAATCTAGACCAAAAAGTGAGAGTAACGGCCAACGGTGTAACCAAGAGCTATGGGTTTGCAAAATATCTTCATGACTCATTGCCCAATGCTACTTTTGTAGGTTTTACGGGAACTCCCATAGATGCTACGCTGGAAGTTTTTGGGGAAGTGGTGGATGCCTATACCATGACGGAATCGGTAAAAGACGAAATTACTGTCCGGATTGTTTATGAAGGACGAGCAGCCAAGGTGCTGCTGAATAATAGTGAACTGCAAAAGATTGAAGATTATTACAATAGATGTGCGGAGGAGGGAACCAATGAGTATCAGATAGAGGAAAGTAAAAAGGCAGTCACCAATATGAATGTGATATTGGGGGATCCCGATCGTCTGAAAGCTTTGGCAGAAGACTTTGTAAACCACTATGAGACCAGAGTGGCTGAAGGAGCAACCATTAAAGGAAAAGCAATGTTTGTCTGCAGCAGCCGTACAATTGCTTATGAGTTCTATAAAAACATCATTAAACTGCGCCCTGAATGGGCTGAAGTGATGGTTGCTGAACCCGGAGTTGAACTTTCGGAACAGGAGCAAAGAGAGATTAAACCCATGGAGCGCATCAAAATGGTGATGACTCGTGGTAAAGACGACCCGGAAGAATTATACAATATACTTGGCACTAAAGAATATCGCAAAGAACTGGACAGGCAGTTTAAGAATGAAAAGTCAAATTTTAAAATTGCCATCGTTGTGGATATGTGGCTGACCGGTTTTGATGTGCCGGTCCTGGATACCATCTATATTGACAAGCCAATTCAACGCCATAACCTGATTCAAACCATATCGAGAGCAAACCGAAAGGTTGAAGGCAAGGAAAAAGGTCTGGTGGTAGATTACATCGGCAT
>NZ_JADQBH010000160.1 GCF_016278715.1 Marinilabilia sp.
CTGGGGTAAACGACTCTTCAAAACAATCAAACGCCAACTGTCATTGATATCCATATCTCCAATTAATGCCTTCACCACCGATACAAAAGGAATATTTACAGAACCAAAAATCAGATTGAACAAAAGCAAGGTTATTGACAAAACAATCAACCCTGACAACCAAAAAATAGTAAGTTGCCTGCCTGATAAATATTGTGTTAATAGTTTCTGCATCCTATCAATCGTTCAGGAATTCAAAATAGACAGGCTCATAATCAGAATAAAGTCCGGGATGAAAACATACAGCCAAATCTTTTAAAACCACATCAGGCTCCACAATTCCCTTTTCAAAAAAATTCGAGTAATTGGTATTTGAGAATACCACTCTGTTTTCCTGAAAAGATTGAAAATCAGCGTATCGTTCATCCATTTGAAGAAAATCAGCTTTAGAAAATTTGCCTTCTTGATTAACAGTAATCAGCCAAAAATCGCTCTCCCTGAAATCATTAAATACCGTTTCAAAGTCCAGGGCAAAAGAACCGGTTCCTGAACGATCACTGTATGCGTATCGGGTTCCTGCATCTTCAAAAAAAGTGGCCATGTAACTATCTCCGGCCGGGATATACCAGATATCATTAAAAAGAGTTCCGGTAAGAATGGAGGGTTTTTGCGGGGCGTTGGCGACCACTTGTTTGACGGCTTTGTATCTGGAAACAATGTCTGAAAAAAGTTCCCTGGCTGTATCTTCCTTATTGAAAAATGTGCTAAAAAACACCATCCATTCGGCACGTCCAAGAGGCGAAGCTTCTATGTAACCACAATCATTAACAATCAATAATCCTGCTTCCTCAAGCTGACCATAGCGGTTGTCCATAAATGGGGAAACAAAAATAAATTCGGGCGCCGATTCAAGCAAAACCTCAACATTGGCAGCACTGGCAAGCCCCACATCTCTGATAACTCCCTTCGCTAACTGCTCCTGAACAAACCTATTGGAGATATAGTGCGGTTCAGCCACGCTTTTCAAGGTTTCCAGAACCCCGATCTTTTCGGCAAAAACCACCTGAGTCGATGAAAAAGCCGTCCACCGACTGACAGGATATTCAATAAAGGGAACATTCGAATTCCGAAATTTAGCAGGTGAATCCTCATCTCCCACCAGAATATACTGCCCCACAGCAGCAGAATCCCAAGGGTCCGCAACATGCACCAATTTCACCCCATCATAATAAGAAATGCTAAATCCTTTTGAATAAACCGGAATATAGACCGAATCAGGTTGTTGCATTCCAAACAACTCCTTTACCGGATTATTAGCCGGGCCTGATTCACAGGCCGAAAGAAAAAATAAAAGCGCCAAGGCGCCCAGGAAAGATTTCAATACCATCACTTTACCTCCCGAAAGCTTTATTTAGTTAAAATATACAATGCACAGGCAGGTCTTCTGGCTTACTCCGGATTGAATCGCCTTCCCGGAAAAACAATGTTCAATATTCAATTATCAATGTTCAAGGTAATTGGTCAACGATAATTGGTCATTACTCATTGCTTCCAGTGGCAACAGAAAGTATTCAATCCATTACTAAGAGCTTACAGCTGCGGGTACAGCTCCGGACTTTAACCGGATTCCCTGTTAGGCACAAATGGCACCCGTTACATTGATTGCAAAAATACATTAATTTAAGAGATTTACAAGACGCTTAACGGTTTCGAAGTTCCACATTCTTCTCAAGAATCCATTTTCCTTTTTTCAACTCTAAAACATCATAGGAGAAATCCGGACCATAATAACTTCGGTCACCCTCATACATAGGTTGCAAAGGTGCCAGATGATCCATCACAATCCTATTCCCTCTGTTTTCGTATCGCAACATCATATTGGCCTGGTTACTGTACTCATAAATCAAACGGCGCTTGGTTCTTCCGTGGTCGTCGAAAATAAGTGCCCCAAAACGCGGACGTCCGCTTTTACTAAGGGTTATCACATCCACAACCCGAATACGCGAAAAAGCATCATTCCCGTTGTAACCCAATAAAGTATAAAAAACATCACCTTTGAACGCCTCAGTAATTAATTCATAATAAACTGCACCAAACCATTTTTCCGGCTTCAAAACCGCATATTCAGGAGTTGGTATCTCACCACTCTTATCGTCCAGACTATAAGCACGTACAACGTTTTCGTTCTTCACACCTATTACTCCATACAGATGATGATCTCCATTACGTTCCTCCACATTCCAGGTAACCACCTTCAATTTATCATCTGATGATATCAGCGTTGAAAGCCCCTGATAATCGGCAAAATCGTTGTCAAATGTCGATGAATTCTGGATTAACAGCTCTATTCTGGATTTCAAGGAATCGGAAAGAGAGAATACTATTCCGCGTCCACGGCTTTGAATCATTTCATTAAGAACAAAAACCACCTCCAGATCAGGAATATGCAACAACTCTTCTCTTGAGTTTAAAACCACCAAAGAGGTAACATTATCCAACGACTCCAACACAATACTCAGATCAATTTCGTCCTGACTTTCCACAACTTCCTTAAAATGAGCGACAGCCTGATTTCTTTCAGAATTGTAAATGCAATAAATTAAACGATCAGGTCTGATTTCAAAATCTACGTAGGTGGTGTAAATCGAGTAATTTTTATCGGAATTGTCAACTACTTTCCACCCCCCCAAAAAATCACTCTCCGGAATTATACCAGTTTTTTCTTCAATACTTTGCTCAAGTAATTTCAAGAAAGAGTTGAAACGAAAATCTTTCTCATTGTCATCTGAATTACGAAAAGAATCCCAGGCACTCTTAAGCCTGTTGGAAGTTTGCGCATACCCGGAACCAGAAAAGAGAAATAAAAACAACAAAGAAATGCAGGATATTTGCCGTAACATAATCAGAAAAATTTTAATTATCTATGAGCCCGGTCTAAAAAACATCTATATTGCCAAACTCTTCGTTATTGCATTTCTTGAATCCTCATTAACAAAGGGTTAACCCGGATGCAACAATTTTTAAAGCCTCGATTCTGACAAAAATATACCTTTTTCAATCACACTCATCTATATTTTTATATATGTCTTCTTTTACCTACTTTTGTGGTAACAAATAACATGCAAAACCAGGAAAATGGAGAACAAAGAAACAAAAAAAATGCCACGCCTGTTGAAAATAGGCATCGGAATAGCAGTTGGAGCAGCACTGGGATACGCGTATTACTATTTCATTGGTTGCAACGGAGGTACCTGCCCCATAACCAGTAATCCATGGAATAGTACAATTTCAGGCATGGTGCTGGGAGCAATATGGACAATAAAGTAAGTCATCATTTCTTACACAACCGGGTATAATGCAAAGTTAAAAGTTTTAATAATCCGTAAACTGGGGATTGTGCTATCAGGCAAATAGGTAAATAGACAATTAATGATTAGGTCGAATTCCAAACCCAGAATTCAGAACACAGTTTGCATATAAAATCCCACATTGGAGAAATAAAGGGGCCCAAAACTCAACCCCCTTCGCTTAGTCCCAGTTAAGAATTACTTTTCCGCAATTTCCTTCTTCCATAATGTCAAAACCTTTCTGGAAATCATTGATATGGAACCGGTGCGTAATCATTGGGGACAAATCCAGCCCTGACATAAGCATTTGTTCCATGTGGTACCAGGTTTCGAACATCTCGCGGCCATAAATTCCTTTCAACATGAGACCTTTGAAAATAATTGTATTCCAATCCACGACAGTGGAAGAAGGGAGGATTCCAAGAAGCGAAATTTTTCCGGAATTGTACATGTGAGCCAGCATTTGATTAAATGCAGCCTGGGAACCTGAACATTCAAGACCAATATCAAACCCAATCATGCCAAGATTACGAACCACATCGGTAAGACTCTCCTCTTTAGGATTCACCACTTTTGTGGCTCCCATTTTCCGGGCCAGTTCTGCGCGATAACCATTCATTTCTGTAGCCACTACATACCGTGCACCGGCAAATTTGGCAATGGCCACACACATACTACCAATCAATCCGGCTCCTGTAACCAGAACATCCTCGCCTATCAGGGGAAAAGACAGAGCTGTGTGCGTTGCATTTCCGAATGGATCCATAATGCTAACAATCTCATCAGGAATCTGGGGATTAATTTTCATTACATTATTAGAGGGGACTTTCACATAGTCGGCAAATGCACCATCGATATTTACCCCAATTCCTACAGTTCTTTCGCATATATGCTGACGTCCCCGCCGGCAGTTCCGACAATGACCACAGGCAATATGCCCCTCACCGGTAACGCGATCGCCCTCCTTAACATTGCTCACTTCCGAACCCACAGCAGCCACATAGCCTACATATTCATGACCGATAACCATCGGTGTCCGAATGGTTTTTTGAGCCCATTCGTCCCATTTATAAATATGTAAATCTGTACCGCAAATAGCAGTTTTTGTAACATTAATAATGACGTCATTATGTCCGGGAACAGGTACAGGAACTTCTTTCAACCAGATACCCTTTTCCGGTTCAGCTTTAACCAGCGCTCGCATTGTTTTCAATCCCATGAAAGTATTTTTGATAATCAGTGATTTTTCTTTACACAAATTTAAGCAAGCACAACGCTCAAAAAAACAACAAAAATCAGCTTTCAGAAGCTTTTACATCATTTTTTACAGCTTCCTCCATTTCCTGATTTATCCGGTTCAGATAATTGTAGAACTCAATTTGAGACCGGAAAGGTTTTTCTCC
>NZ_JADQBH010000145.1 GCF_016278715.1 Marinilabilia sp.
TCCTGCATATCGGCATAATTGTCTGTTTCGTCTACTATTTCCCTGCCTATCAATGTTTCAATGATGTCTTCGAGCGTAACGATTCCTTCCATGGCCCCATATTCATTAACAACCAATGAGATGTGTTCATTTTCCGAAATCATCTCCTCAAAGAGTTGCCTGAGGTTCATGGATTCGGGAACCATTTTAATGTTTCGCTCAATTTGTAAAAGAGGATTTTCCCCTTTCCCGCGGGCCACACTTTCCAGTACATCTGCTTTCAGGACATAAGCTTCGGTGTCGTCAATGTTCTTCTTAAAAATAGGAATCCGGCTGTACTCCAGGTATTCCTTATGGTCAATAAACTCCGAAGCAGTCATGTTTCTTGGGCATGCAACTACCACTGTTCGCGGAGTCATGATTTCTTTTACCCGCATCATATTCAGTCGCATTGCGTTGAGGATGATATTTCCCTCGTCCTTTTCCAGTATTCCTTCTTTGGCACCTATGGACGACATGGCTTCTATTTCTTCCCGACTCACAGAAGAGGAATGCTTGGGTTTGGGCATTAATTTGGTAAGGAGTTCTGAAAAAACAACCAGGGGATAGGCAATTATCATCAATATGCGGATGGTGTAACCTGCCGGGATTGCCAGGTTTCGCCAGAAGGTTGCGCCAATGGTTTTGGGAATGATTTCAGAAACTATCAGAATTAGCAGTGTTAGAATAGCAGAGATTACCCCAAACCAGGCTTCCCCGAACACGTAAACTGCCTGGGCTCCAACGCCTGCTGCTCCTACGGTATGGGCAATGGTGTTGACTGAGAGGATGGCTGAGATGGGGCGGTCGATATTGTTTTTCAGATTCGCGAATAACTGGGTTCCTGCAACATTCTGCATTTTTTTAATTTCAATGTATGAGGCTGTTGTTGAGAATAATACAGCTTCAAGGATTGAGCAGAGAAATGATACGCCCAGAGCAAGAAAAAGGTAAATTATCAGTAATGTCATTGCTGCTTTTATTTGTCAGTTTTGCCTGAATAAACAAATATAAGTAAATCATGGATTGGAACAAGTAAGGAAAATTACCTGGTAAATCACAAATGGGTGGCATCAGTCTTCACTTGTTGTGAAAACCGGCACCACCCAATATAAAGATTTTATGATTGAAGTGAACCTTTTTCTGGCTGATTTCGCCTTCCCGGGGGGCCAAATCGGTTTCTCATGTCCTCTGCTTTCCAACATTGAACCTCAAGCAACTGCCTTCTTCCGGAAACTTGGCACTAAGAGCCATCAGCTAAGAGCTAAGAGCTAAGAGCTAAGAGCTAAATTACCCGCTTATCAATATACCTTGAATTCAGCAAACGAAGTGCACCCATATAGTCAGTTTTAAATTCCAAAAGGTCTCCAACTTTCAGGTTGCGTTCATTGTCGCCCAGGTTAATCACAATCATATCGGAACTGGCTCCTGCCAGTTCGAAGGTGTCATCGGCGGGAATCAGTCTTTTCTCTTCGATGTCGAGGAGACCCAAGTCGATGAGGGCTCTACACGAGCGTTCATGTGACTTTTCCTGGTCGAATTCAAAAGTTTCACCTTCCAGATTTGAACCCATGTCTCCCTGGGGAACGGTGGGTTTTTCAAACAATTCAATGATTTCAGCATAGATTTTAAAGACATCGTTGTGCATGAAATCAAACTGCGACCCGTCGTAAACATTGGTTCCGAGAAACAGGGTTTCGCCTACCCGAAAATGATTGATGGTTTCGGGAAGCAGTCCCTGATTAATCAATGGAATGGTTACGGAGCTGCCTCCAGAAACGTAAGGAATCTTTTTGTTGAATTTGTTTTCTATCAGTTGTTTGTAGAGGCTCAGTTGAATAAGTTTATCCTGATTGGGCAGGACTCCGTACAAACAGCTTAAGTTGGTGCCTATGCCAATAACCTCGATGTTGGGCATCTCGAAAACGGTGGAATAGAAATCTACCACATCATCTCGCATTACACCCTCGCGTAACTCGCCCATCTCCACCATGATGATGATTTTGTGCTTTCGTCCCTGACGTCTGGCCTCTTCAGATAGAAGCTTTACCGTTTCAAAGGTGGTGTTCATACTTACATCGGCATAGCGCACAATGCTTGGAATAGAGCGTTTTGGCGGAGGCTTGATGTAAATTGTTTCAATGTGGGGGTTGACCGACTTAATAGCTTTCAGGTTTGATACTCTGGAGTCACAAACCTGCTTGATGCCTAGATCGAAAACCTCTTTCAGATAGGCTTTGTTGCCACATAACATCTTGGTTACAATGGCCCAGTCGATGTTGTGTTCCTCAAAAAGGTTATTCAGGTAATTGTAGTTTTCTTTGAGTTTTTTTCTGTCTAATGTGAGGAATGCCATGGTGTGGTTATTCTGGTTTGTAACGCATTTCGAGATACTTATTGGTAAATCCGAATTTCTCGTAAAGCTTTTTTGCTGGATTGTCGGGCTCTACATGAAGAGCCACATCTCCTGCGGCTTCAGCCAGTGACTTTTCCATCAGTTCTTTACCCAGACCTTTGCCACGAAAGTCGCGATGAATTGCAATGTAAACCAGAATATTTCCCGGTATGTAGCTGTCCATTCCGGTTTTGTTGATTACAACTGCCCCGATAACCTGGTTATCATCTTTCAATTCAAGCACAAATCCGCCGAAAGAATCAGAAACTTTTAAAGAGTAGTCGATTGCTTTGGAAATATCCTCTTTGGGGTCTCCAAATCTGTCGAGGTGTGTATAAAGAAAATCAATGATTTCCTGTTTTTGAGTTTCAGTGGGCCGGTTTTCAGGATTGAAAATATTGGTTTTGTACATACTTTTGATTTTTTGTCCTTTTGACGAGGTGCTTTTTCCCGATTAATTATATTGTATTAACATACCGGAAACCATTCCGGCAGTCGTAAAATAAACTGGTAGCTGGCGAAAATGTTCACGCTGTTTTTTGTCAGTTTTTGCAAAACCAGGCTGCCGGCACTACTCAATAAGTCCGCTCTTCAGTCTCAGGTCGAATACATCGGTACGTCGGTCACGCAAATTCCTAACACTTCCGTAGGCATGCAGTTCCGAGAGCAAATCAAGGTCTACATCGGCCACCAGAATCATCTCGGTGTTGGGTGTTGCTTCGGTTTTGATGCCGTTGGTGGGAAATGCAAAGTCACAAGGTGTAAATACCGCACTTTGGGCGTACTGAATATTCATATTCGAGACTTTAGGCAGGTTGCCCACCGAACCAGCCATGGCCACAAAGCATTCGTTTTCGATGGCACGTGCCCTGGCGCAATACCTTACCCTACTGTAGCCGTTTTGTGTGTCGGTGAGGAACGGCACAAACAGGATTTTCATATCTTGTTCGGCCAACAAACGCGATAATTCGGGGAATTCCACATCGTAACAAATCAAAATACCGATTTTGCCGCAGTCGGTTTCATAAACTTTCAGCTTGTCACTGCCCGATAATCCCCATGATTTTACTTCATCGGGGGTCACGTGAATTTTTTCATAGGAGTCGTAGGTTCCGTTGCGCCGGCAAACATAGCCCACATTGTAAAGTTTGTCGTCGCGAATCATGGGCATACTTCCTGTGATGATGTTGACGTTGTAACTGATAGCTAACTGAATAAACCGGTCGCGGCACTCTTCGGTGTACCGGGCAAGCTGACGAATGGCTTCAGATTCAGACATTTGATTGAAACGGGCCATCAACGGAGCGTTGAAAAACTCGGGAAATAAAATGAAGTCACTTTTGTAAGCTGATACGGCGTCCACGAAATATTCCACTTGTTCAAACACATCGTCCACGGTGGGGTAGTGGCGCATCTGCCACTGAACCAGCCCCAGACGAACAATGGATTTTGTCTGTGATAGTTGTTTGCCGCGCTTGGTATAATAAATATTGTCCCATCCCAGGAGAACGGCATACTCTTTCGATTCGCGGTCGTCGGGAAGATATCCTGTCAGAACTTTTTTAACGTGAAAATCATTGGCTAGCTGAAAAGTAAGTGTGGGGTCGTAAAGTTCTTTGAATTTGACTTTCTGGATGTATTCTTTTGGAGTCAGTTCATCAGAAACTTTATGGTAATGGGGAATGCGACCGCCAAAAACAATTCCTTTCAGATTCAGGTGTTCGCAAAGTTCCTTACGGGCATCGTACAAGCGTCGTCCCAGACGCAGGCCGCGAAATGAGGGCCGGATGAAAATGTCAATGCCGTATAAGATGTCGCCACGGGGATTGTGGGTGCTGAAAGTCATATTACCGGTAATCTCATTGTAGGAGTGTTCATCGCCGAAACGTTCGTAGTTGACAATCAGGCATAGGGCGCAACCCACCACTTTGTCGTTTACGAGCACTGCGAGCTGACCCTCGGGGAAAATATCCAGAAGGGTTCGGATGTTTTGTTCGTCCCAGCCCGGACCTTCCCAGTTTCGGTAGGCCTCTTCTTCGGTTGTCCGTAATTCCTGATAATCGTCGATATTAAGTTGTCGTAGTTCTACTTTTTCAATTTCTTCACTCATACTTTTCCGAAATTAGATTGAATTAATCTGGTAAAATCAATAGTGTCCTAAACATTTTTCCAAAAGGGATTTCATCCCTTAAACCCTGAATTACTTTTTTGTCTTGATACAAAAAAGTAATCAAAAAAAATCAAGACTTAGCCAGCTTTCACTCTAAAAACTACGGTTCTTCCATCGAAATCGTCTAAACTCATCTCACTTGCT
>NZ_JADQBH010000242.1 GCF_016278715.1 Marinilabilia sp.
TTTAATTAATTGTTTAGGTTTTATTACCTTCAAATAATCCTTTTGAAAAAAAAACTATGTTGTCAACCAAATATTGAATGGTTATTTGCTATCGCCCTTTCAGGGCTTTGAGGTCTTTTTTAACAACATCACAGGGTTAAGACCTGCGCTGTTGCTACCGCCCTTTTAGGGCTCTGACTTCTTTTTCATACCAATATTGCAGGGTTGCACCCTGCGTTGTTTCACCCAGACTTTTGGCCTGGGTTCCAGCTAAGAGCCAAGAGCTATCAGCCAAGAGCTACCTCCTTTCCCAGAAAATCAATTCTGCCCAATCATCTGATCCAGATCCAATGCCAGGGTGAAGCGAACGGTATTGGCCAGCGGATTGTTCTGAACCACCGGGATAATGTAAGAGGCATCAATTGCAAGCATATTGAATTTCAGTCCCACACCGGCAGTGAAATACTTTCGGTTACCCTTGTTTTCGTGCTCATGAAAATAACCTGCACGCACTGCAAACTGCTTATTGTAGAGGTATTCAGCACCCACACTGATGTTGATTTCCTGAAGTTCTTCTTTCATTCCACCCGGCGCATCGCTGAAGGATTGGAAAATACCGGAAATGACAGAAACATTATCACTTTGAAAAACAGAATTGTTTTCTTCAACCTCCTGATAATCGGGGGTAGGAACCAGGAGCTTGTTAAAGTCCAGTGCAATAGTTAGTTCATTGTATTCGTCAAGCTCGGTTTTCAAAGCTGTTCCCAGCCTCAGGTTGGTGGGGATGAACTGTTCCACATTCCCGTCGTAGGAGATTTTACTACCAATATTTGAGATGTTGATACCTGCACTTAGATTGGCATCATTTCCACCCATTTCAATTTCATTTTGATAATAGAAAGCCAGATCTGCTGCAAATGAATTTCCTGCCTGATAGGTTTCACTTCCTGATGAAGGGCTGAAGTTCATCTGTAGATCTGAACGAATGTAACGAAAAGCTACAGCACCAGATAAATGATCGGATAAAATGCGGCTGTAGGCAGCATCAATGGCGAATTCGTTGGGTGAAGCATTTCCTTGTGGTTGTGCGTCTTCCGACATGAAGGTGATGTCTCCTAATGAGAAATAGCGGATAGAGGTACTGATGGTTTGCATATCATCGAGCCTCTTGAAACCGGTTAAATAGTAGAGGTTGATGTCATTGACGAGTTTTCGCAGCCATGGGGTATAAGAGAGCGCCACACCGGATTCTTTTCCAATAAATGCATATTTGGCCGGATTCCAGTGTTGTGAATTAACATCAGGCGAAATGGCAACACCGGTGTTACCCATTGCTCCACCCCTGGACTCAGGAGCAATGTCCAAAAACGAAACCGCAGTACTGATTATGTTTTGCTGTCCGCTTAGGTTCACATCGTCTTCCTGGGCCGTGGTAAATTGGGATAAACCAAGAAATAGGAATGCAATAAGTGCTTTGCTAAAAGATTTTTTGTTCATCGTTAAAATTTTTCCTTGTTTTTATGGGGTTGGCAAAAGTTTGGCAACTACCTGTGACTCTTCTCCGTTTTGGGGTTTGAGGATGATTCGCACAAAACAAATCTGCGAGTAATCCCAACCCGATTTTTCCATCGGTAACTGATAGGGCCCTATTAAATTCCCTGTGGATATTATTTTATCTTCTACAGTTCCTGTGACTTTTCCCGAGCTGTCAATGAATTGAATTGTTGTATTAATCAAGGCATTGGGGGCATCCATTTGCATACTAATGAATACGTCCTGTCCCGGGGAAACCGGGTTTGGCCAGGCTGAGAAATTCCGGATATTCAATCCGTGGCTCGGGTTAACCTTGAAATTTAACGTTGCAGTGGAGGAATTATTGTAATTGTCCCACACTTTAAGTGTTAGGTTATGTGTTCCATCCTCCAGTCTGGGCAACTGGAACTGAACAGTGCCCTGTTGATAATGGTCCGTGTGGGCGGTAAAGGCATCATTCAAAACCAGTGGATTGTTGGTGTCGCCATCAATAATGAGGGTGATGTTGTGACCGATGCCAATGCCGGAGGTGTTGATTCCGGATTCATCGAAAAGGTTTGCATAAAGAACCGGCCTGGAGCCTGTTGCCTGCCCCGGTGCAAAGCCAGGATGGTTCAGGTAGGGACTGATGTCGGGACCTTGATTGTCGCTTTCCGGGTTTTTGCTGATGCCGCCAATCACCACTTCTGTAAATGCTCCGGCAGCCTCCGTGCCGTCATCTGAAATGGCGTAATAGCTGATTCTGCCGTTGTCAAAGTTATATCTGATGTCTTTTGGAACCACAAATTCGAAGGAGAATTTCTCGTTGGACACAGTGGCGCTGCCTTTAAACAGGATGTTCGAAAACTCTTTAAATTCAAAGGGTTCATTGCTTCCGCTGCCCAGGGTTTTTGTGTTTACAGCTTTGTCAAAAACCGTTACCGATACCGTTCCGGAAAAGTCACTCATTAGTTTTCCTGCCTGGTTTTTGATGATTCCCGTTATTTGGTTTTTGGACAATGCGCTGATGGTGTCGGGTTGTCCGGTAACCTCAATGTTATTGAGTGTTGAGGTAGCGACCTCATTCGCCGGATATATCAACCGCAGGGCAGGGTCGCCCAGGAGAGTGAAGTTCAGCTTGTTGGTATTCGAACCCGACTCAAGTTTTGTACGACGCATCATTTCGCCAAAGCGCAGCGGCAGGCCGTTTTCATCTTTTTCGAATGCGTGGTTGTAAAAGGCATTGTTGAGCGTAAAGTTAAGACTGGAATAGACTATCCGGGTGGTGGATAATAGGGCTATTCCTCCTCCATTGGGGTTCAGGAAAACCTCTTCGCCTGCCGAAGTGTGGTTGTGGTTGTCGAAACGACTAAATTCACACGTGGCTGTGATGAAAAGAGGGAGCTTACTTTTGTTGTTCCATCCGGATATGTCGGTTTTGGTCACTAGTTTTTCGTGGGCCAGATTGTTTTCACTTCCATGGCCGGTATAATTGAACAGGAGAGTTCCTTCCGAAATGGCTTGCATAGTCCGACTCTTGGCTTCAGGAAACTCTTTTCCCACGGCCCCTGATGATACCTTAAAGGCATCAAAATAGATTTTATTCAAATCGAACTGGAGATGATTGGCCGCTATCTTCTGTGTCAGGCGATCGGCGTCTCTAACATGAATATTAAAGTCTCCGTCATCTCCTATAAAGGTGAGTCTGGTTTTCCACTTTCCGTCATCCTGATTTAACAGATAGGCCTCTGATTTGTTAACTGCATTAACAGCCTGCTCAACGGTGGTGACAGGGAAACGCCCTATACCAATGTCCAGTCGGTCATTTCTCAGATCTTCCCCTTCCAGATCATCCAGAAAACCAAAAAAGTCATCGGTGACGAAGGTGGAAGTCTGATAAATAGAATTGTCCGACTGATAAGTGGGAAGCGGGGCTGCTGGTGTGTTGTTGAGGTGGCGGTTATCATAGGTTCCGTCGCCAAACAAAAGCAATAACTTTGGAGATGCCGCTTCATTATCTCCGGCACGGTCGTAGAGCATTTTCATAAATCCTCTGATTGCTCCGGGATCGGGATGTCCCCAGGAGAACTCATTATAGATTTGATCACGATCGGCCACGACCACGCTCAATCCGGAATGTTGCTGGTGTAAACTTGCAAGCCGGTTGGCCTGTCCAATAAACTCGGACGGAGCTACTATCACCATTTCAGCCGGGGCGGTAGCGTGTAAATTCTGGTTTTCCACATTCTGTATAAACTCAGGTTGTGGAAATGTTTGGGAAGGATTAAATGCAACATATTCCTTGATTTCGTGAGAAGATGCAGTGAATTTTAGGATACTGCCCGCATTCTCTGTTTGCATATTTACTGGTTCCGCAGGGTTGGTTACATCCCATACCAGATCTGAATCCGTTGCTCCGGCTATTTCATAAGAGGCAATGCCACCCGGGGCAACTACCGATTTGTCGCGAAATACAAAGGGCCCGTTGTTAAGGGTCAGACGCCCCCGGCCGTTGATTACAAAATAATCGAGCCATCCAATAGACGTGGACGCGGTATTGTTGTATGAGTATTCGATATTAAACCGGCTATTGCCCGGAACAAAGTTTTGAGTTGTAGTTGCAAAACGAAAATAATATCCCAGGTAATCGTTGAGAGAAACCGTATTGATGTAGACGGTTTGACTGGCCATTTCACCCAATTTGATGTCGAAAGCCTGGGCCGAGTTGGCTCGTCCGGCAACCTGAGTGAAAAAAACAGCTTCTTCCTGAGGAATAAGATTGGGCATTTCTACCTCAAAACTCCTGTTCATGGCAATGGAGGTGTTAAACTTTTCTCCCAGCCATTGATTTCCGGAATTTAGAATGTTTTCATTTTCCAATTCATGAAAATAAAGCACATCAAACGATTGTGTGGTGGCAGTAACACTTCCCTGCGGTGGCAGTTGCTTCTGAGGGGTTTTCAATGTTTGAATGGCATCCGAAAGAAAGAAAAATGCCATTTGCGAGAATTTGTGGCTCTCGAAGTAAAAAAACCTGGTGTTTGTATCGTAGTTCCACCTCCAGGTTCCGGGACTATAAAAGTAAAGTGCATCATTGGTATGGAGGCAGGCCATTGCAGGCAAATCATCGGGGCGCTCCTCACTATTGCTCATGGGAACCATTG
>NZ_JADQBH010000135.1 GCF_016278715.1 Marinilabilia sp.
TTTTGTTTGCTTTTCAATAGTTGATTCTTTATGTTTCTCTTTCTTTGGAACGGATGACCTGAATGAAAATATGGCGCCTACAATTAATCCCAGTAAAAACGCCACAATCAGCAGCACCGACAGGGGCAGATAAGGCTCCCAAATAAAGAACTTAAAGGAAACTTCTCCGGCGTTCTGAACAGAGAATAATACCAGAATCAGGGCAGCAAATATAAAGCCCCAGAGTGAAAATGATTGTTTTCGCATGATTTGAAGATTTTTTTTTGCTTCAGTTTATAGTCGCGTATGCATATTTAGAAATTGCTTCGGGTCAGGCTCCCGCAATGACGCCTTTTTACTTTTAGCTGGAATAGGTTGGCAAATGGCAGGGCGGCTTCTCAACCCTATCATTTGCTAACCTATTCTCTGTCACCGTGAGTTTTCGGCATTGCGAGGGCCATGCGCGAAGCAAACTCTAATGAAAAAAATGCTTCTCTGAACAATAGCCATTATTTTATTAATAATTGAAAATAAAAATGTTTCTTTTTTCTGTCGAAAGACAACAGGACTATCCAAATTACTATCGCTCAACACTGTTTGGTTTTTGGTTCCTGGCCGGCTTGAATGGTCACTGAACTTAAAACTTCCCAAACTCTGAACCCCGAACTCTCTACTTTCCTAAATGTATGAACTTTTCGGGAATTTTTCCAATTATATGGTTTTCGGGGAGCAATCCCCAAAATCGGCTGTCGAAAGATTTAGGACGGTTGTCGCCCATTACCCAGTAATAATTCATTTTAAAGGTGTAGGAATCAGTTGGTTTGCCATTGATAAATATTTTATTGTTTTTTTGCGTCACTGTATTTCCTTCATAAACAGTTATGGCACGTTTGTATATATCAATATTGTTAGTCGTTAATATTACCGAGTTTCCTTTCGCGGGAATTTTTACAGGGCCCATATAGTCAGTATTCCAACCTGTGGATTTATTAAAAGGAAACGTGTGGATATCCGGTACATTTCTTTCCAGCAAGGCCGGATTGAGGTGTTGCTTTATATCTTCGGGGAGTTGTTGATAGGTTTCTTTTGTCATCTCAACGATAATTTTCCCGGTTTGCTGGTAATGAGTCAGGAATCTGGTCTTCTTTTTCGCGTTCATGAATGCCTCTTCGGAACTGTTCCAGCGGTATTTTCTGATGATGGTTGCGGGCAGATTGGCTTCTTTGTTATTGACCATGAGGATCCCGGTTGAAATCTGTATGGTGTCGCCGGGAAGGCCTGCTACACGTTTGACAAAACGAGGACGGTTTTTTACCTCCAGCGGAACAAGATTGCCCCATTTTCGGATGCGCCGCAATCGGTCAAAATTATTGTAATGACGTTTCAGATAGTAATAGCTTTCATCAGGCCGGTTTTCAAGGATAGTATCTCCTTCCGGAAAATTAAAAAGTATAATATCACCTCTTTGGAGAGTTGCTGTTCCCGCCATTCTGAAATATTGATCAGGATTTTCAGGAAACCTTCTGGGGCCGGGTACAAGCTTGTTAACAACAATATAATCGCCCGGATTGATGGCTTTTTCCATCGATGCAGACGGAACAGAGATTAGTTCAATGCCAAAACGGTATATTAAAAGGCCGATTCCCAGGCCTATACCTAAAATAATCACAGCCGAGAGCCCCTGGTATATCTTAGGGTGTTTAAGAATATATCTGTTCCTTATCCGCGCATATTTTTTCCGAAAATACCATTTCAGCCATAGGAGAATCAGTACTGCCAGTGGTATCCAGACAATATGGAACCACAGGGCAGCACTAATAATGAGACCTGATAGCAGTATTGTGTATATCAGCCTAATCATTTCTTATTCTCCGGCATATTTAAAAAACCTGTCCCACCGGATATTCATGGGGAAGGACTTGCTTTGATCCAGCGAAAGCCATACCAGGATAGGTTGTCCGATGATGTGATCTTCCGGAACAAATCCCCAGTATCTTGAATCGGCAGAGTTGTGGCGATTGTCTCCCAGCATGAAATAGTAGTCCATCTTGAAGGTATATTCATTAGCGGGTTCTCCGTTGATGAATAGTTGCTCTCCTTTCATCTCCAGTGTGTTGCCTTCGTAGTTTCGGATAATCCGTTCGTAAAGCAGGATGTTTTTGGACGAAATACGAACTGTGGCTCCTTTTTTGGGCATTACCAATGGCCCGTAATTGTCGCGACTCCAGGGAAAAGTATTGCTGTAAGGAAATACCTGCATTCCGGAGCTGTCTGGTTCCGATTCAGCTATGGCAATTTGTTCTATGAAAGGCATCTTTTTTACCTCTTCAACCATTGCATGTGTCAGGGGCAG
Source organism: Marinilabilia sp. (assembly GCF_016278715.1). Classification (GTDB taxonomy): domain Bacteria; phylum Bacteroidota; class Bacteroidia; order Bacteroidales; family Marinilabiliaceae; genus Marinilabilia. The sequence goes on from NZ_JADQBH010000135.1 coordinate 2,333, forward strand.
GGAATAGTAAGGGCCGGGACGTCCTGCATATCTGTCAGGGTCACTGACTTCAAGCCGCTCATAAAACTTTTTGTTAAGTGTGGTGCCATCGGTGATGATGTGATAATTGTGCTGCACTCCCTCAGGTTCTTCAAAAAGTTCTCCATTGATAAAAATACGGTTGTTTTGAATGCTGAAGGTATCGCCCGGAAGCGCCACGCATCTTTTTACGTAGTTGTCGCGTCGATCAACAGGTCTTCCTATTACTTCACCAAAATCATCAGGGTTGTTTTTTACAAATTCAGCGCCCAGCTTTCTTTCTTCCAGGCGTTTTTCGTACTCAGACATTGCCTCGAATTTCTGGTTGCCGTTTCTTTGCATTCTGCTTTGGCCGTACTGTCTGATGATATTAAAATACGAGGGGTTGGTTTGCAGAAAGGCTACAGTGTCGCCTGCGGGAAAGTTGAAAACCACAATGTCTCCCCGCTCAACTTTTCCAAATCCGGCCAGGCGCTTATAGTCCCATTGCGGCTTCTCGCTGTACGATTTGGTATTGATAAAGGGAAAAGTGTTTTGTACCAGTGGAAAGGAAAGTGGCGTCATGGGCACACGCGGGCCGTAACTCATCTTGCTGACAAAGAGATGATCTCCTACCAGTAGTGTTTTTTCCAGCGATGAAGTAGGAATTTTATAATTCTGAAAGAAAAAGATGTTGATGAGATAAACTGCAACCAGAGCAAATACCAGTGCATCGAGCCACTCTTTCCATGCTGGTGGTTTACTTCCGTCTTTGGTTTTTTTCCATCCATCCCAGGGAATAATTTTGGTGATGTAAAGGTCAAAAATAACAGGAAGTCCCAGTAATATCCAGAAATTACCGAGCCAGATGACCCAGAGGACAAATAAAAGGGCGGCAATACTAAATTTTATCCAGCTTGCCCTTTTTACATTTTGCAGATTCATCATTGTAGGTTATGTTTTTGTTGAATGCACAGACGCAATGCCTTAATGACATTGCGTTTCTGTGTTTTTGTTTTGTTAGAACTTGAGCATGTCGCGCATGCCCAGGAAGCCTTTGTTTTTGGCGGCAAATTCAGCAGCAAGAACCGCGCCAAGTGCAAAGCCCTGGCGTGATTTGGCGCTGTGGTGAATGGTGATTTCATCTACGTCCGACTCATATTTTATGATGTGAATTCCAGGTACGTCTCCTTCTCTTACTGCTTTAATAACAAGGTCACTGTCTTTTTCACCTTTATTGAGTTTCCATTCTTTTTTGCGGTCAACAATTTCCATAAGGTCTTCGGCCAAAGTAATGGCGGTTCCACTTGGGGCATCGAGTTTCTGAGTGTGATGTACCTCGGTCATTTCAACCTCATAGTCGTCCAGGTCATTCATTATTTTGGCAAGATGCCGATTGAGTTCAAACAGAATATTTACACCTACGCTGAAATTGGAAGCATAAAAAAAGGTTTGCCCGTCCTTTTCACATGCGTTTTTTATCTCCGGCAGCTTTTCCAGCCATCCGGTAGTTCCTGATACCACAGGTTTATTATATTCAAAGCATTTCTGATAGTTGGAAAAAGCCACCTTGGGAATGGTAAATTCGATGGCTACATCGGCCTTTTCAAAATTACCGTCACCAAAATTTTCTCCTGTAGCTACAGGGTCGATTCGTGCAATAATTTCGTGGCCACGCGACTGAGCAATTTTTTCAATTTCTTTTCCCATTTTTCCGTATCCAATCAATGCTATCTTCATATTGTAAGGTTTTTGGTGATTATTCGATTGACAAAACACAAAGATAATAAAATATGATGAGTGAGAACAAAGGGCAAAGGGCAAAGGACATTGAGCTATCGGGTCACTTGCAACGTTTTTTGGAACCTTATACTTTTTTTATCCCCTGGAATGAATTCCCGGATTTTAAGATAGGTCGCTCTTATGGAGCTTTGATGATTTTGGAATGAATTCCCGGATTATAAGAAGGGGCGCTCTTATGGCGCTTTAATGATTTTGTAGTGCCATAGGCACGATGCATATTGTTGTGTGTGCGATTGGGCCTGGCCAAGGTGTTTTTTTTTTGTCGGCCGTTTTTTTTATCCCCTGGAATTAATTCCAGGATTTTAAGATGGGTCGCTCCTATGGAGCTTTGATGATTTTGTAGTGCCATAGGCACGATGCATATTGTTGTGTGTGCGATTGGGCCT
>NZ_JADQBH010000099.1 GCF_016278715.1 Marinilabilia sp.
AGCATGATGATAATTTCATAAACCCCGGTTGTTTGACCTAAGAGCTAAGAGCTAAGAGCTAAGAGCTAAGAGCCAACTATGGCATATTAGGGAAAAGTGGGCTCTCTGTGTTTCTCGGTGTTCTCTGTGTTTTCTTTTTTTTTTATCTGCCCCTTCAGGGCGCCCGAAATGATGGGAATTTCTTTCCCGGGACGTTGCCCCGGGCTATGGTTGGTAGGGCTTTCAGCCTGTGATTCTGTTGTACACCGTTCTTCAGAATTAATTTTTTGTGTCCAGCAGCGGATTTAACCATATAAGGTATAAAAGAGAAAAAAGGGGGCTACTGGTTCCGTTCCACTTCATCCAGATTAAGCACGAGCATATAGCCTATATGGCTGATGCGTAAGAATAATTTTTTGGTTCCCTTAATGTTTTCCACTTCGCCTTCAATGCCTTTGAGGGGCCCACTGGTAATGGTGACTTTCTCACCCTTTTTGAGTCTGTCTGATTCTACCGAGAAAGCGAGTTTGTTTTCCACCGTACGACGCATGGCTTCAATTTCTCTTTCGGGAATTGGAACCGCCTTTCCTTTGTGTGAGACATAAGCCACCACCCCCCGGGCATTGAAAACATCCCGGTACTGCACAGGGTGTATTTTTATAAAAATGTAGGAACTGATAACAGGGACTTCCACCCATTTTTTTCGGTCACTCCACTGCCGTTGTTCCCTTTTGAGAGGGAGATACACCTCTATACCCTGATTTTTCAGGTCCTCGTAAACTTTCTTTTCGGCCCTCGATTTGGTGTAGAGGGCATACCAGCTGGGTTCAGTGTTTTTTTCCAAAATTTATTCCTTTTATACATTGCGAAAATAGAAATTTTAACCCGAAGGGACAAGAGGGGCAGAAAGCGATGAGGTTGAGGGGTGAGGGAGCTGTTAGCTTTTGAGTCTTAGCTGTTAGGATAAATAGTTGGGTTTTATGAAATATCTATCATGATGGCCAGGCTCATTAAAAAGTCCATGCATAAAATCCATAGGTTGTTTTATTATGAACGTCTCCCATGGGATTAGCCCCGGTCTTTAGGCCGGGGGTATCGCAAGACAGATCCACCTCCCGGCCAGCCGGCTTTGAGCCGGCTTCTAAGAAACAACAATTACTTGAATGTTTCTCGAAAAGCCCGTTCGAAGCCGGCTCTCCTGACCAGTGTGGAGATTTATTATTCCCCCGGCTAAACCCGGAGGCCAGACTCATTATAAAATTCTATGCATCCACACCTCCTAAGAACCTTTAAGACAGCGTTGTTGCGACCGCGAGGAAAGAAGCGGGAAGCACTCTCATTTCATAATAATGGTTTTTCCGGACAATAGTGAAGTGAAATTAAAACCCTAAAAACCGTTTCATTTTGTGATAAAAAGATATTTTTGTTGTAAAGAAATGAAAAAATAGAGAAAATGGAAACAAACAACAACAGGCCGTTGCTGCCCCTTTTTATTCTCAGAGTTGCAGTAGGCTGGCTCTTTCTTCACGAAGGATTGTACAAGTTATTCACCCCCGGATGGACAGCACAATATTATCTTGCTCAGTCCGAAGGGCCCTTACAGTCATTTTTTCAGTGGGTCATCGAAAGCAAAATATTAATTGCCATTTCCAATTACGGGGTGGTGATATTGCTTATTGCAACCGGATTGTTACTGATGATCGGCTTTTTGGAGCGGATGGCATGTGTGGCGGGTATGGTATTGCTGGTGTTTTTTTACCTCTCCTATCCGCCGTTTGGAGAAATCAGTGATGTAATGGCAGAAGGTAATTATCTGATTGTTGATAAAAATATGATATTATTTTTGGTGCTTTGGGTGATTTTTAAACTAAGGCCCGGGCAGCGTTGGGGAATGGACAGATTGAGGCATGGGGGATAGGGCATGGGGCTTGGAGCATGGGGCATGGAGTCTTTTCGCTTAAGGACTGACGGGGCAACGTTGGAGAAAAAATAATAGCAATACTCAACCTCAGTCTCAACCTTCACTTACGAATTAAACGAACGTAATTATCAGACAATATGAATAGAAGAGATTTATTAAAAAGCCTTGCCGGCGTTCCTTTTTTGGGAGCTTATGGCTATATGTTTGCCGGGAAGATGGCCGCCGAAAAAGTTGAAGAAACAAGTGCTTTTCAGCGATTTGTGAGGTCTAAAATATTGCCATCCGGGATGGAGCAACCGGTTCGGGAATCCGGCGGGAAAAAGGTTCGGTTAGGACTTGTGGGTTTTGGCATTCGTGGCAAACAGCTGATGAAATCACTGGGGTTTATGACTCCTGAAGATATTGACGGGATGACCGATAATCAGCGAAAGATTTTTTTGGAACAACCTGATTTGAACATAGAAATTTCAGGGGTGTGCGACCTGTATAAACCACGCCTGGACGAAGCCTCCCGGGCTGGTGCTAACCGGGAACGTAAGGGAGCGGCTGATTTTAACTCCCGACCTGTGAAGCAATACGGGAAGTTCGAAGATCTGATAGCTGCGGCGGACGTGGATGCAGTGGTGATTGCCACCAGTGACCACTGGCATGGGCCTGTTTCTGTGATGGCCGCTAAGGCAGGTAAACATGTTTATTGTGAGAAGGCCCTGTCACATTCGCTGGATGATGTCTATGAAGTTCGGGATGCCGTGAAAAATAATCGCGTAGTGTTTCAGCTGGGGCATCAAAACCGTCAGGCCGAAAGCAATAGGATGGCTGCAAAGGTTGTACAGGCCGGGATGCTGGGTAATGTCAACCTGGTGGAAACCACTACCAACCGCAACGATCCCAACGGGGCCTGGGTGTATGACATTCCTGAAGAGGCCGGTCCTCACAATGTGGACTGGCAGCGTTTTCTCAGAAATACAAATACTCCGTTTAATAAGGAACATTTCTTTCGTTGGCGCTTATTCTGGGACTATGGAACAGGCCTCAATGGTGATTTGATGACGCATGAGTATGACAGCATCAATCAGATGTTGAATATGGGAATTCCCGAACTGGTGACGACCACCGGCGGTATTTATCATTGGAAAGATGGTCGTGAAGTGCCTGACGTTCAGCAAACGGTTCTTGAATATCCGTCCAGAAACTTTTCACTTTTGTATTCAGCTTCTTTGGCCAGCAATTTTTATCGTCCCAAGAAAGTGATGGGCGATGAGGCTTCCATTGAAGTGGGTGCAACGCTTAAAATGTTTGTGGATTCCGAATCGCAGATGTACGAAGAGTATCTTACCAACGAAGATATCCTGCCCAATCAACCTATTGCGCTGACTCGTGATATGCAGGCTCAGCTGGATGCCATCAGTTCGGCAACAGAGAAGTATTTTGCTTCACGCGGACTGCTTTATACTTCACATGGAGGGCGTATGGTGGATACTGCACATCTGCACTTGTCGGAGTGGCTCCATGGCATACGTACAGGCGCAGCAGTGAGTTGTGGCATTGATGAAGCTTTTGAAGAAGGAATTACCGCTATGATGGCCACCATTGCTTATCGCGAAGGAAGAGTGGTGAGATGGGACGGAGAGAGAGTGGTTTGATGTTGGGGGTTAGCTGTTAGCTCTTGGCTTGTAGCTCGTAGCTGTTAGCTGTTAGCTCGTAGCTGTTAGCTCTTGGCTGTTAGCTGGTAGCTAAAGTCCGAACTTAAATAGGGGATTAGAGGGTTAACCCAAAACTCAAAACCCAAAACTCCTTATGTGGTTTAAACACAAATAGCTAAAATCAGGAGTTTTAAAAAAGAACCTTTCCGGATTGAAATAAATCTTCCGGATTTAAGTAACTTTACTCCCGTTAATTAATTAGCTTTATTACCTCCTTTATTTGAGGGGCATAAAGAATAGAGAAAAATCAGAATATATGTATCAGGTTAAGCCACAAATATATCAGGTAAAAGTAGTCCTTCAGGATATCGAACCCTCTATTTGGCGAAGGTTACAGATTCCTGCAGATCTGTTCCTGCACGATTTTCATAAGGTAATTCAGACCGTTATGGGATGGGAAAATCAGCATTTGCACCTCTTCCGCAAAGGACGAAGAATGTTTGGACAGTCGGATGATGAGTTTGTTCGCAACCCCAATTTCCAGGATTATACCATCGTGCGCGTTAATGACTTATTGCGTAAACCTGAAGATGAAATGGTTTATCAGTACGATATGGGCGATAACTGGAATCACCTCATAATTTTGGAGAAAGAGATAGAGCCTGATCCTATAGAGTATTATCCGCTTTGTACCGGTGGTGCGCGCGAATGTCCGCCCGAAGACTGTGGTGGACCCGGCGGCTATGCCGAGATGGTGAAGGCTGTCAAAGACCCGTCGAATCCGCAACATCGTTTTTTTAAGGCGTTGTTTCCGGAAGGTTTGGATCCCGAATATTTCGATCTGGAGGAGATTAACGATATATTGTTGGAAGATGATTATGGTTGCCTGCTGCCTTTCGATGAGGAAGAGGAATAGGGGGATAGTCTTATCTGCCCCTTCAGGGCGGGGAAATGACCGGTATTT
>NZ_JADQBH010000097.1 GCF_016278715.1 Marinilabilia sp.
GACGATTACGATAAAAGAACCGTAGTTTTTAGAGCGAAAGCTGGCTCAGTCTTGATTTTCTTTGCCTACTTTCTTGTATCAAGACAAGAAAGTAGGTCAGGGTTTAGGGATGAAATCCCTTTTGGGAAGTGTTTAGGACACTAATGAATTAATACATAAAAACGCATCTCAAACGGTTTATAAATTGGGTTTAATAAATATATCGTTTTAAAAGCCGATATTTCAAAATATCGGCTTTTAAAACGATATTCCTTGATAATCTCATTTATTTGCTTTATATTTGATCACCTTTGGCCTGAATAGCGATTTTAAAAAAGAAAGATTCATCATAATAATTAGAATCATAATCGAAATAACATGAGAAAAATTAAGAAAAAAACATAGTGTGTACGACCCACCCCGGGGGTCGATCCTCATGTAAACATTTCATCTATAAATATTTGACCCGCTTCGGGGTCATGCTTTTATACTTAACAGCAACCGAGGGTGGTTCCGCTGTCAGATAACATCCATAAATTAGGTCATGCTTTTATACCTAATAGCAACCGGGCCTGAAGGGCTCTAATATTTATAGTTGTTCTCAAATTATAAAATATCGACGCTGAAGGTGTCGTATGTTAGTGTGTTTGTTTGAAAGCCAGGCCCCGGCACATATAGCCGGGACGATAAATTTAAAACTGATGAAAGCTGTTATTACAGGCGATATCATAAACTCCAGAAACAGTAAGACCTTTGGATGGATTGATTCACTAAAAACCATTCTGTCTTTCTACGGAAAAGCCCCTGCCGATTGGGAAATTTTCAGAGGGGATAGTTTTCAGCTTATGCTTGAGCCTGAAAGGGCATTGTTGGCAGCATTTCATATAAAAGCTGTGATGAAAGGGGTAGATTCTCTGGATGTCAGAATGGGGATTGGTGTCGGAGAAGTGGAGCATCAGGCGGCGAGAATTACGGAGTCCAACGGGGAGGCTTTTGTCTTGTCGGGCAGCTGTTTTGAGGGATTAAAGAACCAGACAATTGGTGTTAAAACCACCGATCAGGAGGTGGACAAAACTCTGAATGTGATGCTCCGGTTGGCGCGATTGGTCACTGATGACTGGACTTCCGTAGTGAGCAATGTTATCAGGGCAAAGATTGAGCATCCAAAAAAAAATCAAAAAGAATTGGCGGCATTGCTCGGGAAATCCCAGAGTAGCATCAGTGATGCGCTCAAAAGAGGAGGTTGGGATGAGGTAATGCTGCTGGAAGAGTTTTACCGCGAACAAATATCCTGCTTATGATGACCCTGGCTTTAAAACTTCTGATTGTTCATTTTCTGGCGGATTTTGCGCTTCAACCCGACAGTTGGGTGACTGCCAAGAATAAAAACCGGCACAAGTCGCGCTTTTTGTATTATCATGTGGGGATTCACGCGTTGCTTCTGTTGGTGGTTTTTTGGTTCGATTGGCAATACTGGCCGCTGTTTGTCACCTATACCGTCAGTCATTTTGTATTTGATTTGGCGAAGTTATTCCTGAATGAGAAATTAAATTCCCGGTTGCTCTTCGCAATGGATCAGTTGGCTCATTTAGTTGTGATTGGGTTGTTGGTTTATATTTATCAGCCTTTCAAAATTGACTTTGATGTGCTGTATTCTTTCCATGTGTTATTGTTGATTGCCGCCCTGCTGGCCCAGACCTCCGTGTCCTCCGTAATTGTAAAACAATTAATGAGCCGATGGAATCTTCAGGCAATTGAGAATAATGATTCACTTCATAATGCCGGCAAATACATTGGAATGTTGGAGCGGTTGTTTATTTTTGGATTCATCATTTTGCATCAGTTTCATGCTATTGGATTTCTTATTGCGGTAAAAACAATTTTCAGATTTAGTGACCTTTCCAGAGCCAAAGACCGAAAATTAACAGAGTATATGATTATCGGAACTTTTATTAGTTTTGGGCTGTCTTTGTTGATTAGTCTGCTGTATCTCTTTTTGCGGGATAGTTTTGAAACCATATAAGGTATTTAAGTTTATTCATGAAGCGTCTGTTCCCCATACTTTTGATTTCCGTTTTGTCGTTTTCGCTCGCTGCTCAAAATACAACAGACAGTCTGTTTCGTGTTTTAGACCGGGTCATTGAGCAGAAACCGGAGTTCGAAGAGAACAAGAAGAAGGAAATCGGAGCTCTTTATCAGCAGTTGAACCTTATAGATTCCGCCAATCAGGTTGAACGATTCTTAGTAACTAAAAAACTTCATCAGGCTTATTTTACTTTTAACTATGATTCTGCTGTTTTCTTTTCCCGTCAATTGTTGGAGGAGGCAAACAGGGTCGGGGACAAGGCGATGATAAATGAAGCAAGGTTGAGAATGAGTGAAACGCTTCTGGCATCGGGCTTGTTTGCGGTGGTAAAGGATTCTCTGGAACAGATTTCTTCGGCAGAAATGTCCGATAGCCTGCGGGTAAAATTTCATTATCTGAATGCCCGGCTTTACATCGATATGGGAAATTATTACCAGCGTTCTTTCTATTCTGAAAAGTTCAGCCACCTGATTTTGGCTCACCTGGATTCCGCTTTAGTTTTTGCAACTCCTGATTCTCGTATTCATTATTCACTTTACGGACTTAGAGCGATTTGGAAAAATAACTACAAAGAAGCCAGGGATATTTTTGATGATTTGTTTGGCCGATTTGAGGTGGAAGGGCGACAATATGCTGTTGATGCATCTACTTTCGCATTTGTGTATGGTGCTTTGGGAAAGCCGGAAATGGAATTGGAATGGTTGTTAAAAGCTGCCATTAGTGACGCCAGGTTGGCAAATAAAGAGTATGTAGCATTGCGTATTATTGCAAACCGTTTGTTTGAGCAGGGGGAGATTAAAAAAGCAAGTCACTATTTGAATGTTGCCATTGCAGATGCGAAAAGTTATGGCGCTATTCAGCGTGAATTGCAAATCTCCCAGATTCAGCCGCTTGTTGAAGCGGCCAGGCTGGATTTGATTGAAAAACAGAATTTCCGAATTCAGACTTTTGCCCTGGCTGTTTCCATCTTGTCTGTTTTGGTTTTTGTTGTTTTGGTGCTTTTGATGAGGCAATACCGGAAAATCAAAAAAGTTAAAGACAAACTCCACCAGTCGAATCTGGCCCTTTCAGAAACCAATGCACAGTTGCGCGAAGTAAACCTGATCAAAGAGGAGTATATCGCCTTCTTTTTTAAAACCAACTCCGACCTTATTGAAAAGCTGGATGAATATCGTCAGGCAATAGATAATAAGCTTGCTTTGAATAAGGTTCAACAAATTGGGTCTGTCATTACCCGTGCCGATATTAAACGAGAACGGGAAACCCTTTTCCGGGATTTTGATACCGGCTTTCTTAATATCTTTCCCGATTTCATTGAACGTTTTAATGCACTTTTTAAAGAAGAAGACCGTGAGTTGCCTTACAATAGTAAGCAGCTGAATCCAGATATGAGAATCTTTGCCTTGATACGGCTGGGAATATCCGAAACAGATAAAATTGCCCACATTCTACACTATTCGGTGAATACCATCAATACTTATAAGACCAGAATCAAGAATAAATCCATCGTCTCCAATGAAGATTTTGAAAAGGAAATTTTGAAAATTCAGTCGATCTGATTAAAAAAAACGGCTATAAAGGCGATATTTTTGATTATCGTCCTGAGGTGCGATAATGGTTGACTTCTATTGTATTCTGCGGCTTTTCCTGAAATGGTCTTTTTTCTCCCTGAAAACTTCCAATATTTATTATATTTTTTGCCCTTCTTCAATACTTGTTGTGTGGATTAAACTGCATGTAATCAATGGTTAGTCTGTTGCCTTTGTTGGCGAAGTTGTTATATTTTCGTTATACTTTTTGATTTCCGGGCTTTCCGGTAGCACCTTTGTTTTACTTATTGTAATTGTAAATTTTACTTTGTCGAAATCAATACTTTCAATAATGAAGAAGAGACTTATTTTTATTACCCAGCTATTACTTTTTCCGTTGATTCTCAGTTCGTGTGAGAAAAAAAACGAAGAAGAGCAGGTGATTACTGAACCAGTTCAGGAACAATTCACCCAATACGGGACTCCCTTTGAAAATGTCCCCGAAACACGTGACATTACCATGTATGAGGTCAACCTCAGGGCATTTAGTCGGGAAGGGAACCTTAATGGAGTAACGGCCAAACTTGATTCTCTGGACAACCTGGGCATCAATGTGGTTTGGTTGATGCCCGTTTATCCCACGGGAGATGTAAAAAGTGTGGGTTCTCCTTACGCGGTAAAAGACTATCTGGATATTCACGAGGATTACGGGACACTGGAGGATTTAAGGAATCTGGTTCGAGAAGCGCATCAACGAGATATCGCTGTGATCCTTGACTGGGTGGCCAACCACACAGCATGGGATCACAAGTGGATTGCGGACCATTCGTCGTGGTACGCAAAGGATGACAACGGGAATAATATAATTCCTCCCGGAACAGGCTGGCAGGATGTGGCTGAATTGAATTTTGGCAATGAATATTTGAGGGAGGAAATGATTCGTGCCATGAAATACTGGGTGCTGGAAGCCAATGTTGATGGTTTTCGCTGTGACTATGTTCATGGTGTGCCCGATGATTTCTGGAAGCAGGCCATTGATACGCTCCGAAGCATTCCTGAGCGGGATATCATCATGTTTGCCGAATCGGAACGCAAAGAGTTACTGCCCCAGGGTTTTGATATGATATTTGGCTGGCGTTTTTATACCGGGCTTAAAGAGACTTTTAGCGAAGGTAAGTCAACTGATGCTATTGTTGAGGCGCATGAGGAAGAATATCGGGGACTTTCTGCCGAAAAAGAGGTGCTTCGCTGGACTTCCAATCACGACCAGAATGCATGGGAAACTACACCCATTCAACAGTTTACCAATAAGGAGGGAGCCATGGCTGCATTTGTGATAATGGCTTTTATGGACGGTGTGCCGTTGGTTTACAGTGGTCAGGAAGTTGGGTTTCCCGAACAACTTTCCTTTTTTGAGGGTAATGCCAATAAAATCGACTGGGACATCAATGCCGGTTACAAAGCAGAGTACGAGCGGTTGCTGAACCTGCGTCAGGACAGTCCTGCCCTGCGTCGTGGCACTTTTACTAACTTAAACACCGCGGATGTGATGGCTTTTGAAAAAGTAACTACTGATGATTCGGTGTTGGTAATAGTGAATGTTCGGAATAACTCGGTGCGATACATTGTTCCGGAGGCGCTTCAGGAAACCGTTTGGCAGAATGCTTATTCAGAAACGCAGACCACACTTGGAAGCAAAGTGGAATTGGCTCCTTATGAGTATTTGATTTTGAGGAAGTAATTGGCTCCATTGAGATGCAATGAATATCATTGGTGTCCGGTCAAAGAAAAGAGATTGCTTCACTACGTTCGCAATGAACTGTGCAAGAATTTGAGGGATATAGGGGGGGCGACTTTTTCGAAAATCAAATCCTTACATCCAGTATAAAACCTATAAAACATCATTCATTGTGAGTGAAATTGTATGACTTGGGGTAAAGTACTGGTTGCCAGTAAAATAAAAACAAAAGTTATGAATAGAAAAAATCAATATGTGCTGCGGGGCTTTTTTTATAAAGTCCTGATAACGCTTGCATTGATACTTGCTTTTATGGTTAGTGGTTGTGATTCCGCAACAAAAAGCTCCTTTGAAATTACATCTCCCGATGGCCGTGTTTCATTGAATTTCGGTTTGAAAAATGACAGTGCCTTTTATTCAGTTTTCCGTCAGGGGAATAAGGTAATTGAAGATTCAAAATTGGGATTCATACTGGATGAGGTGGATGATTTGGCCAGTGGGTTCACAATCAAAGAATTCAATACCACCTCTTTCTCTGAAACATGGGAACAACCATGGGGCGAAAAAAGAGAGATTCTTAACGAGTACAATGAGCTGGTCGTCAATCTTTCCGAAAGAGAAGGCTTGAAAAGGAGGCTGGACATTATATTCCGTGTTTTTGATGATGGAGTGGCATTCCGATACGTTTTTCCGGAACAGGAACATCTGAAAGAGTTCCGGATAATGGACGAAATCACGGAGTTTAGCCTCACCGACAATCATGAAGTGTGGTCGCAGCCGGCTTATCGTCCCGACCGGTATGAGTATCTGTATTCCAGAAAAAGACTTAACGAAGTAGCTGATACTATGCATACGCCGTTAACCCTTGAGACAGGAGAAGATTTATATCTTTCGGTTCATGAGGCTGCATTAACTGATTATGCTGCGATGACCTTATTTCTCAAAGAAGGCAACCGCCTGGAATGCGATCTGGTGCCCTGGTCAGATGGTGTAAAAGTTTATGCCGAAACACCTTTTTCAACTCCCTGGCGCACCATTCAGATTGCAGAAAAACCCGGAGATTTGATTACCTCCTACATGATTCTGAATTTGAATGAGCTCAATCGGGTTGAAGACGTGTCGTGGATTAAGCCTGCAAAATATGTAGGAATTTGGTGGGAAATGCACATCAATAAAAGTACCTGGGGACAAGGGCCCAATCACGGTGCAACAACAGAGAATGTAAAGAAATATATTGATTTTGCTTCTGAGAACAATCTGGGAGGTGTGTTGGTCGAGGGGTGGAATCTGGGCTGGGATTCTGATTGGTGGAACGATGGCAACGGATTCAACTTTACCACACCTTATCCGGATTTTGACATCAAAGAGGTTACCGATTATGCTGCATCTAAAGGCGTTGAGCTAATTGGCCATCACGAAACCGGAGGCGCGGTTGACAATTATGAGGCACAAATGGAAGAAGCTTATGCCTTTTATGAAAAACACGGTGTGAATTACATTAAAACCGGTTACGTTAATCCCCGCGGAATGAACGGTAAGGAGTGGCACCACAGTCAGTTTGGGGTTCGCCATTACCGGAAGGCGGTGGAGACAGCTGCCCGGCATCACATTATGCTGGATGTTCATGAGCCCATTAAAGCCACTGGCATCCGACGCACTTATCCAAATATGATGACCCGCGAAGGCTCGCGTGGCATGGAGTTCAATGCATGGGGTGCAGATGGTGGAAATCCTCCGGAGCATGAGACCATACTTCCTTTTACGCGTTTATTGGGAGGGCCGATGGATTTTACGCCGGGTATTTTCAATATTTCTATACCTGAGAACCCCAATAACCAGGTAAATACTACATTGGCCAAACAGTTGGCGTTGTATGTGGTTATTTACAGTCCGCTGCAAATGGCGGCTGATCTACCCGAAAACTATCTTAATCAACCGGCATTTCAGTTTATTCGAGAGGTTCCTGTTGACTGGGAAGATACCAGGGTGTTGAATGGAGAAATAGGAGAGTACATTACCATTGCCAGGCAGGATCGCAATTCGGAAGATTGGTTTCTGGGAAGTATTTCTGATGAGGAGGAAAGGACATTGACGATAAGTCTTGATTTCCTGGAACCCGGGCATAAATACAACGCGGTTATTTACAGGGATGATACTCAGGCGCATTATAAGAATAATCCCCTGGATATCCTGATTGAAGAGAGAGAAGTTACTTCAGATATGTCGCTTACCCTGCAGCTTGCTTCAGGAGGGGGCCAGGCGGTTCACTTTTCGAAGCTGGAATAAACTGAATTTGATATTTTAATAAGTCCTCTGATGCTTCTTACAGCATCAGGGGGCTTTTTTTAGAATCCACCATTCCTGACTTGTCATCGATATTCTGAAGAGGTACGATGTTGGGATAGGCAATCTTCAAAAATTCACTTATTTTTGCTGCAACAATTAAAATCATCGTTATGCCTGAAAAGATAAAACCGGATTCCTTATCCGTCATTCCCACAGGAACTCAAAAACGAATGGCTCGTTACGCAAAAGCTCTGGGGCACCCGGTTAGAGTTTACATTATGCAATTGTTGGGCAATCAGACCTGCTGTTACAGTGGAGATCTCTCCCAGGAATTACCTATTGCCAAATCCACCCTTTCGCAACACCTTAAAGAGTTGAGAGATAGTGGTTTGATACAGGGTGAGATTGAAGCACCCCGGGTTAAATACTGTGTCAGCAAAGAAAATTGGGAAGAAGCAAAAAAATTGTTCAAAGATTTTTGGTCTCTCTGATTTTTTTATACTTTTGTTCGTGGTTTTACGAACAACGAACAATCATTTTTTTAAAAATAGAGACCTATGGATATTAAAGTATTAGGTACAGGGTGCCCTAAGTGCAAGACACTTGAGAAACTGACTCGTGATGCCGTCGAAGAACTGGGCCTCGATGCCAACATCACAAAAGTGGAGGACATCATGGACATCATGCAGTATAACGTTGCCAGAACCCCCGCCTTGGTGGTGGATGGGAAAGTGCTTGTTAAAGGTAGCCTACCTTCGTACGATGCTTTGAAGAAAATGCTTAGCTAAATCAAACTTAAAACTATATTCTCTATGAAAAAGAAATTAAGTATACTTTCCTTCTTTATGTTACTGGCAGTAGTTTCGGTAACAGCGCAATGTTGCAATTCATCAGCTAAAGAAGGTGACAACAGCGAAAGTCAATCAGAAACTGTTGCAGAAGTATCGGATGTTGAAGTTTATTATTTCCATGCTACCCGTCGTTGTGCTACTTGTCAGGCCGTTGAGAAAGTCACAAAAGAAGCGTTGACTGAAAAATATGGAGAAGATGTTACTTTTCAATCCATCAACCGCGAAAAACAAAGTGACCATCCGTTGATTAAAAAGCATAATGTGAGTGGTCAGACTTTGCTCATAATAAAAGGAGACAAGGCAGAAAATATTACCAACTTTGCCTTTATGAATGCGCGAACCAATCCGGAAAAGCTGAAAAGTAAAATCGTAGAAACGGTCGAATCTCTCTAAATAGTGCCCGTCTGTAAACTAAGCAAAGTGTCTTAGTTTCGCTGTGTCTGTTTAGAAAGTGCCAATTGCAAGGCTTGCGAAGCCGCCAAAAGCGGAGTCCCGATCCTTCGGTATGAGTATTTTGGCGGCAAGCGTAACGAAGCAAGTGGTACTTTATGGACAGACACTAAATAAATATTTTCATGGAATTCTTACAAAACCTCCTTGAAAACACCGAGCTTCCGTTGCTTACTGCATTTTTACTTGGGCTGATGACTGCCATCAGCCCTTGTCCTTTGGCCACTAACATTACCGCCATTGGATTTATCAGTAAGGATATGAAAAATCAGAAGCGTGTTTTCGTCAACGGATTGATTTATACCCTCGGACGTAGTGTTTCTTATACCACCATCGGTTTACTTTTCTTTTTTGGGGCCAGCCAGTTCGAATTTGCCGGGTTTATTCAGGAATGGGGCGAAAAGGTAATTGGCCCGGTTTTGATATTAATTGGTCTCCTGATGTTGGGCGTTATTAATATTAAGATTCGCGGTCTCGGCTCTGTTACCGATAAGCTGCAAGACCAGTCAGGAAAAGGTTTATGGGGTGTTTTACTGCTGGGAGTTATTTTTGCTCTGGCTTTTTGTCCCTATAGCGGTGTGCTTTATTTTGGTATGCTTATTCCTATGACCATCTCCAGTGTGAGCGGGCTCTATTTACCAATCATTTTTGCTTTGGGAACTGGTATTCCAGTTATCATTTTTGCCTGGCTCATTGCCTTCTCAGTCGGGTCGTTAGGAAGCACTTATAATAAACTGAAAACCTTTGAAATCTGGTTTCGCCGGGTGGTTGCTGTTTTGTTTATTGGCGTAGGGGTTTATTATACGGTTTTGTTATTGTTGTAAGATGGGGCACCTCCTTGTTTTATAGGCTAAGGCTAAGGTTAAGGTTGAGGGGGGTACCGATTTTACAGGTTTTTAACAAGCAGTGACAGACGGGCGAACCAATAAACAAAGGCTGATAAAACAAAACTCAAAACAAGAAACCCAAAACACAAACCCCATCCCGCTACCCCCTAACCCCCTGAAGGGGGAACCACAGGCCCGCAACACCAAAACCCAGAACACAAAACCCAGAACACAAAACATAGAACTCATAAAACGATGGAATTAAAAAAAGAGCTTAAAATATTAGGCTGGATCATTGCAATATTTCTTTTCGCCTTTTTCATGCCTTTGGAAAGTGCACGATTTCAGGAAGCCATTAGGGCTACCTTCGACCTGACGAAGTGGTATGCTCAGGAGCATGTTATTTTATGTTTGTTACCGGCCTTTTTTATTGCCGGAGTGATTGCCGTATTCGTCAGCCAGGGTGCGGTGATGAAATATTTTGGTGCCAAAGCCAAAAAGTGGGTGGCCTATACAGTGGCATCTGTTTCGGGAACCATTCTGGCCGTTTGCAGTTGCACCATCCTGCCGCTTTTTTCCAGTATTCATAAGCGCGGCGCTGGCTTAGGTCCCGCTATCGCATTTTTGTATAGTGGTCCGGCAATTAACATTCTGGCGATTATTTTAACTGCCCGTATTTTGGGGATTGAAATGGGAATTGCCCGTGTTATCGGGGCTGTTGTTTTTGCAGTAGTCATAGGTTCAGCCATGTCGCTTATTTATCGAAAAGAAGAAAAAGCGAAACGCGAAGAGCAGTTGAACTTTCCCGATGTGCCTGAAGAACGGCCCATGTGGCAAACTGCTTTTCATTTTTTCACATTGGTGTTGATACTGGTTTTTGCAAACTGGGGAAAACCAGGTGATGACGTTACCAGTGGCGGATTTTACTGGCTTTGGGTCAATAAATGGGCCATCATTTCATTCTTTTCTATTTTGCTGGTTTTCTCACTTATCTTCATTTTGAAGATAAAATGGCAATATGTATTGCTTGGGGCAATTGTAACTGCTGCCTCAGCTTTTCTGACTGCTTCTCCGCTTGTGCCGATGGTGGTGGGTATTGCAGCACTGAGCATCCTTACTCTGGCTGATAAAAAACATGATGAAAACCGGGAATGGACTATTTCCGCCTGGGACTTTACCAAACAAATATTGCCCTTACTGGCTATTGGTGTTGTTACTGCCGGATTTTTGCTGGGTTCCACCCATGACGATACCGCCCTGGCGGGCATTATCCCAAATGAATGGATTGCGAATCTGGTAGGTGGTAATTCAGTGTTTTCCAATTTCTTTGCTTCCATTGTAGGAGCTTTTATGTACTTTGCTACCCTTACAGAGGTTCCTATTCTTCAGGGGCTTATGGCTGCAGGAATGGGAAAAGGTCCCGCATTGGCATTGTTGCTGGCCGGGCCCTCATTGTCATTACCTAATATGCTGGTAATCCGTGGTGTTATGGGTACCCAAAAAACTTTGGTTTACATCGGACTTGTGGTAGTTATGGCAACTGTTTCCGGACTGCTTTTTGGCGCTTTTAATTAAAAGCAATAGTTCTTTACAAAAAGCTAAAACGCGGAGACGCAAAGGCACAAAGCTTTTATTGTCAGAGAGTTGTGTTTAGCGCTCTTGACCTTGTAAGTGCATGGTAATCACGCGTTTGAAATTATTCTGGGTGTGTTGATGAAGGTTGGAGAGTTGCATTACCAGCAAAGCGAATTAATCTTTTTTGGCTCATCACAATAATGCGTACCAAATAGATACTTATAAAAGCTCTTAATCGAGAAAAACAAACAAATATACATAACTGGTACGACCCATTTTTGGGGTCAATTTTCATGTAAACATTACATCTATAAATATTTGAACTACTTCTGGGTCATGCTTAAATCTGAGGGAAACTGCGCCTGAAGGGCTCTTATGTTTATAGTTTTCGCAAAATATAAAATATCGACACTGAAGGTGTCGTATGTTTTAGAGATTGTTAGAAATCTCTTTTTTGAATAAGCAAAATTTTTAATGTAGGTACCCATATTTGTGATCAGTCTCTTTTTTCAAAAAAAGATTCTCCCGGCAATGGTGAAAAAAATACCAGGTTGACGTATGAAATTTGTAATTGGCTTGCATCAACATTTTTTTATCTTTGCAGGTGTTCTAATAATTAATTTTGTTTTTTTGACAGGTGAATCTGAAAGGACAACATATAGGGAGGTTTTTTACTTATTTGGCAGGGCTGATTATTTTTGCCCATGCTGTTGTGCCGCACCATCACCATTTTGAGTCAACCCATTCACCAGTACCGGAATCAACTTGTGAAAACCCCGTTCAGGAAAACAGCAATGAAGATCCGGTCTCTCATTGTTATGCATTTAATATTCTGGTATCGGAAAGAATATTAAACTCCTCTGTAAATCAGCCTATATCTGAAAATTTTCTTTTCTGTTTTGTCGGAGACAATACTAATATTGAGCTTTGGCCAGTTAAAAATATCACCACAACATTTTTTTGTCATTCGGCTGTTTTTATAAAACAATTCTTCTTTTCTGCCCATTTGCTCCGGGCACCTCCTGCTTTTGCTTAACTTTTTTTTGTTGTGTGATGGGTCAATCCTTGCACAATAAATTTGTAAAGGCCATTAGTATATGCTTTTACAGGGTTGAGAAGTCTTGATGACTTTATCACAGGTTCTTATTGCTCAGATTTGCACATCGCCAGGTTTGGATTATTGTTAAACGCCATATTCGTTTTGGGGCAACCAATTCTTCCACCCAATCGGGAGAGCCGAACCACACGAATGTTGGTCATGGAAATTGTGCCACGCTAAATGGCATTCATTGCATGGCATAAAGAAAATCTCGTAACAATATTTTTTTAAGTTATTTCTTCAATCATTATGAGGGTAGACTTCTGTAAGTTCATGTTAATAAAAGAAATAACACAATAAGAATTGATGGTTACAAACCTTTGTGTGATGGGTTTTATGTGTTTGGGCTTAATTTAAAGAACTGTTGCCAATTATGCTTTTGAATAAAGTGTTGGGTACACGTTTTCAGAATGAACCAGAATATTAAATCGAATAAAAAACAAACAAAATCAACAGGAGATGATAAACAGTATCATATCTTTTTCAATAAAGAACAAAGCCCTTATTGGTCTGATGACCATCGGACTTATCATCGGGGGATTTTATTCAATGACGAAAGTGCCGTTGGATGCTGTTCCCGATATTACCAACAACCAGGTGCAGGTGATTACCACCGCTCCAAATCTGGGAACTGAGGATATTGAACAGTTTGTTACGTATCAGGTGGAACTCTCGGTGGCCAACCTGCCTGGGGTTACCGAAATCCGTTCCGTTTCACGTTTTGGGTTGTCGGTGGTTACCATTGTATTTGAGGACGATATGGGTACCTATCTTCCCCGACAGTTGGTAAGCGAGGCCCTTGCCGAAATGAAGGAGAAAATTCCTGAAGGCTTTTCCGCTCCGGTTATGGCTCCCATCAGTACCGGGCTGGGCGAGATTTACCAGTACACCCTTGAAGTACAGCCTGGGTACGACACTGTTTACAACGATATGGAACTGCGTACCATGCAGGAGTGGATTGTGAAACGGCAGATGGCTATGGTTCCGGGTGTGGTTGAGGTAAACTCGTTTGGGGGCCATGGTAAACAATATGAAATTTCCATCAATCCCGATAAACTTCGCAGTATGAATCTGACCATCCCCGATATTTTCGAGGCGTTGGAAGAAAACAATCAGAATACTGGCGGGGCATATATTGAGAAAAACTTTCAGGCAAATTTTATCCGTGGCGAAGGCTTGATGCGTTCGCTCGATGACATCCGCAATACGCCGGTAGCCAATTTAAACGGACAGCCGGTTTTTATCCGGGATGTGGCTGAAGTAAAATACGGTAGTTTTTTGCGCTACGGGGCATTTACAAAAGATGGGAAGGGTGAAGCAGTGGGCGGAATCGTGATGATGTTGAAAGGCGAAAACTCCAACGATGTAATTAAGGATGTGAAGGAACGGATGACGTTAATTCAAAAATCGCTGCCCGAAGGTGTGGAAATAAAACAATTCCTCGACCGCAGCAAGCTGATAAAGAGCACCACATCAACAGTTGCCGAGAACCTATCGATCGGAGCGCTGATTGTAATCTTTGTTTTGGTTATTTTTCTGGGCAATTTACGGGGTGGTTTGTTGGTGGCTTCTACCATACCGCTTGCTTTGCTGTTTGCATTTATTATGATGAATGTGTTCGGCGTATGGGCAAACCTGATGAGTCTGGGTGCTATTGACTTTGGTATATTGGTTGACGGGGCGGTAATTATCGTGGAGAGTATGATTTTTTATCTGCACCGAAACGAATTTATCGGGAAGAAATTAGGGTTGCCTCAGCGCAATGAGATAGCCTATAAATCATCCAGTAAAATGATGAACTCCGCTTTTTTCGGACAGCTCATCATCCTCATTGTTTTTATTCCGGTATTGGCATTGCAGGGTGTAGAAGGGAAAATGTTTCAACCCATGGCCATGACCTTCGGTTTTGCTGTGTTGGGTGTTATGCTGCTTTGCCTTACTTATATTCCAATGATGGCCGCGCAATTCCTGCGACCGCCAAAAACAGATAAAAAGACCTGGGGAGAGCAATTTATTGCAAAACTTGAGAATATGTATGAACCAGTAATTGACTGGGCTCTGCGTAAAGGAAAGCTTGTTGTTGGCTTAGCACTGGTTCTTTTAATCTTCGGTGGCTTTCTTTTCTCTCGGATGGGAGCTGAATTTATTCCACAATTGGACGAGGGTGATTTGGCTATGCACATGTTTATGAAACCAGGTTCATCATTGACGGAAGTAACCAATGCATCGACCAAAATTGAAAAGTTGTTGCTTGATGAGTTCGCTGACGAGATTGAGTCTGCACAAACCCGTATTGGCGTGGCCGATTTGCCCACTGACCCAATGCCTATTGATATTGGTGATGTGTTCATTTTACTGAAGCCATTAGATGAATGGACAAGGGCCGAAACGAAACAGGAACTTATTGATGAAATTAAAGAAGAATTAAGCATATTCACCGGAATTAACTATGAATTTTCACAACCCATTGAAATGCGGTTCAACGAACTTTTAACCGGTATCCGTGAAGATGTGGCAATTAAACTTTATGGGGACAATTTGGATATTTTGGCCGACAAGGCTCAGGAGATAACCCGATTAATCGCTGGAGTCGAAGGTATTGCCGGTATGAAGGCCGAGGCCACCAGGGGATTACCGCAGATTACTGTGGATTACAACCGTACTAAATTGGGACAGTACGGACTGAAAATTAAAGATCTGAATACCGTGGTGGAAACTGCATTTAGCGGTGGTGTTGCAGGCGTTATCTATGAAGGCGAGCGGATGTTCGACCTCGTGGTTCGTCTAGATGAGGAACATCGCCAAAGCATTGACGACCTTCGGAATTTGTTTGTAAACACGCCCGACGGGAATCAAGTGCCCCTTAAAGAGGTTGCGGAAGTCAGCTATCAGCCAGGCCCAATGCAAATCAGCCGCGACAATACTAATAGGCGTACTTATGTGGGTATCAATGTGGAGAACAGAGATGTTAAATCACTTGTGAAAGAAATTCAGCAAACCCTTGATGAACAGCTGGAATTGCCTTCGGGCTACTATATCCGATACGGAGGGGCTTTCGAAAACCTCGAAAGGGCGTCTAAACGACTGACATTGGTTGTACCTCTTGCTCTTGCTTTAATATTTATGCTGGTATTTTTTGCCATTAAATCGCTAAAGCAAACTCTGATGATTTACGTGGCTATTCCGCTGGCAGCGGTGGGCGGTATTTTTTCGCTTTACCTCCGTGATATGCCTTTCAGCATTTCGGCAGGGGTAGGCTTTATTGTCTTGTTTGGTGTGGCTGTGTTAAACGGACTGGTGTTGATTAGTGGTTTTAACGAGCTAAAAGAAGAGGGAAAGCTCAGTTTGGGGGATATAATTAAAAAAGGCTCCATTCGCAGGCTGCGCCCAATTTTCCTGACAGCATCGACGGATATACTGGGTTTTCTGCCCATGGCCATTTCTTCCTCTGCCGGAGCCGAAGTACAACGGCCACTCGCCACCGTGGTAATTGGGGGTATGTTGACCTCCACGATTTTAACATTGATTGTGTTGCCTGTTTTATACAGAATGGTTGAATCGGGCAAATCCAACCTGAAAGTGCCAAAGCTCAAAACCAAAGTAATTGCTCTTTTTTTAATCGTCGGGGGGCTTGGGATTTCAGGAGGACTAAAGGCACAAGAAAACATCGTTACCCTTGAACAGGCCCTTGAACGGGCAAAGGAAAACTATCCGTCGTTAAAAGCGGCTTCCCTGAATGTGGAAAAGCAAAAGGCACTGAAGGCCACTGCGTACGATTTGGGCAACACGTCCATTTACACGGGGAAAGAGGAAATCGGTAATGGTTCCGTGGGTATTCAAACCGAAATTGGGGTATCACAAACGGAAATTGACCTGTTTGGCATACCTGCCAAAAGCAAACTGAATAAATCACATACCGATCTGGCCGTTTCCAAACTCGAACTGACCGAAAAACAACTGGTCAGGAACGTAAGTCTGGCATGGTACAGTGCATTGGTCGCCAGGAAACAAACAGAATTGTTTAAACAGCTAGACAGTATTTATTCAAACTTCCTTAAGGCTGCAGAGTTACGTTTCAAAACACAGCAAACATCAAAAGTAGAGTTCTTGTCTGCTTCTGCTAAATACAAAGAATTGATGGTAAATATTAAGCAGGCTGAGAGCCAATATATGGCTTCCCTGCAACTTCTGAACCAGTACCTCATGTACCCCGATGGTGTCGAAATTAATGATGCAGGACCGGACTGGGGAAAAATGGATAATATTGTTTTTTCAATGGATTCGTTAAATGGAGTGCCGCTATTAAATTATTACCGGCAACAATTAGATGTTTCTAAAGCTGAATGGAAGGCCGAAAAAGCTAATTTTCTGCCTAAAATCGATTTGGGCTATTCACGGCAATCTGTCGATGGCAGCACCGGATTTTATGGCTGGGAAGCAGGTATTTCGGTTCCCTTATTATTCTTTTCTCAGTCGGGCAGGGCAAAAGCTGCACGCGTTAATTACGAAATATCCGGGCAGGAATATAAGCAACGGGAATTGGAACTGAATGCTTCTTACAAGGAGCTGTTGAGCCGTTACAGGGTTATGAATGAGGTGCTTGAATACTACAAAAATGAAGCGTTGCCGCTTGCTTCCGAACAAATCGAAGCAGCCAACCTGGGTTACCGCCTTGGAAGTCTCAGCTATATTGAATTTATCCAGAATACCGAATCAGCCATCAAAACAAGGCAGGAATATTTATCCCGGCTTTCGGAATTTTTCGAGATGAAAGAACAATTGGAATATATTACAGGTCAATAATTTTAAAACAGATATCAGATGGAAACAAAAATATTTATAGCTCTTCTTGCACTAGCCACACTCATGTCGTGCAACAGCAATAATAAGGATAGCAAAGAAACCGATGAACATGTGGGGGAAGAAAATACTGAAGGTGTGGTTATGCTGAATGAACTTCAGCGTGAAGCTCTTGACCTTGAGCTGGGTGATTTTCAAATGCGGAACCTTACAACGCTGGTAAAAACCAACGGCCAGCTCGAAGTGCCACCGGCAGCATGCGCGGATGTTACTGCCATTATTGGTGGAAATGTGAAAGAGATAAAGGTCTTTCACGGAGATAAAGTCACTAAGGGGCAGGCCTTGGTCATGCTGGAGCATCCCGATTATATTGTTCTTCAGGAAGAATTTGCCGAAACTGCCAACAAACTGGAATTTCTTGAACAGGAATATGCACGCCAGAAAGAGCTGTTCGAAAATAACGTGGGTGCGGGCAAAGACTTCCAGCAGGTGAAGTCGGAATTCAACACTGCCAAGGCTCGTTATGAGGGGCTGAAATCTCGACTTCAGCTTCTTAACCTATCGCCAGATAATGTAAAGGATGGTAATATCTCGAATACTATTTCCATTCTTTCGCCCATAAACGGCTTTGTCAATGAGGTTAATATTAAGCTGGGGACTTATGTGGACGCCAAAGACAGGCTTTTAAGTATCACGGACAACCGGGAAATCCATGCCGATTTCATGGTGTACGAAAACGATGTGCATCTGCTTGAAGAGGGCCAAAAAGTTGATTTTTCTGTATCCAACCGTCCGGGCGAAGAATTGAGTGCAACTGTTTTTGCCATCGGTAAAGAGTTCGAAGCCAATACCCGGGCTGTACATATCCATGCCAGCCTCGACAAAAACCCGGGTAATCTGATTCCCGGAATGTATGTTTCGGGTCATATCCATACCGATGAAAACAGGACCCGGACTCTGCCCAATGATGCTGTAGTAACCGAAGGAACTAAGTCCTATATATTTGTTGTGGATGATTCTATTGAAGAAGAAACACACGAAGGAAACGGCCATGAGCATGAAGCTGAAAACGAAGAAGAACATGACCATGAAAGTGAGGAAAAACAGAATGAACATGCCGGAGAAACAGGCCATGAAGCCGAAGAGGGTGGCCATGTAATGGCTTTTCGTAGGGTAGAGGTTATTACCGGGATGCAGGAAAGCGGATATACCGAAATTAAATTGCTCAATTCTTTACCGGATAATACCCAAATTGTTTTGAATGCTGCCTACTACCTGCTGGCAGACATGAACAAAGAAGAGACTGAACACAAACATTAAAACCCCGGGATTATAAAAGAAAATAAAAGCTTTTTACCGACCCAATGAAGTGAATGTCATCGTTCATCCTTTAAATGGATAAAAATAAGGTAAGGGCCGGTGACAATCTTAGGATTGTCCCGGTTTTTTATTGTAAATCTTAATTCCGAAAATTATGTATCTTTTTATTTTCTACTGTGTTTTTATGCTTGTAGTATTTGTAATACCCAGTTATCTGACTTACAAACGTACAGGAATAAACCCGTTTCGATTCAACAAAGAAGAGTCGGCCATAAATTATGTGGGAAAAGCCTATAAGATTCTTGCTGCGTGTGCATTTGTTCTAATTGTTATCAATGCATTTTTTCCGTCAGTGATACAGTATCTGACACCGATAGAAGTTCTCGAAACTGAATATTTATGTTGGATAGGGTTCGGATTATTGCACCTGTCTTTCATTGTTATTTTTATTGCACAACGCAATATGGGAAACCAATGGCGCATCGGGATTGATGACCGAAATAAAACAAACCTTGTCACAAAAGGGTTGTTTAGTTGGTCAAGAAACCCGGTTTTTCTTGGGGTGATTTTAGTTTTTCTCGGATTGTTTTTGATTATTCCCAATGTGGCAACTGCAATAATTCTGGTGAGCGGCTATCTGATTATTCAGATTCAGGTTCGTTTGGAGGAAGAATTTTTGTCGACACAACTTGGAAAGGAATACCACCAGTACAAGAAAAATGTTAAGCGATGGTTGTTATGATATTTTTTACTTTCACTGATGTTAAAAATTTGAAGTTATGAAACGAACATGAACTTTTTTTATCAAATGAACAAATAATAAATTTTAAACGTATGAAAAAACTATTGTTAATTACCCTTTTTTTTGCATCAGTTTGCCTTTCCTTTTCGCAGGAAAGCAAAGAAAAACCCTATAAATTGATTATGGGTGCCCGGGTAAATCCATTGGTGATTTACGACTTCGACGGGAACCGTAACGAGGCTGTTCGTTTACATGGTGAAATGGGTCTGATGTGGAACAACCGTTGGTATTATTCAGTTGGTTATACCCCGTTTATGAACAGCATTTATACTTTTAATGAATACTGGTTTCTTGGAATGGATAAGAAAATCCCTATGTCGTTTGTTGCTTCGGCAGAATACATGGCCGACAACAATAAATTCATTCTTCAGGGAGGGCCGAACATGAAACTTCAGGGCGGCAATGTTTTTGTTTTCCTTTTTACACCTACCGATAATGTTAACTGGGGACTCAAAGTTGGCGCGTTTATTCCGTTAAATGTTATTCTAAAGGAGCGAAAATAATGCAGAAATCCACCTATCACATCATTGTTTTGGAGAGGTAGCTGCGGATTACTACATGCGAATTGATTTTAAGTTGTTTACT
The DNA here is from genome assembly GCF_016278715.1 of Marinilabilia sp. Lineage (GTDB taxonomy): Bacteria > Bacteroidota > Bacteroidia > Bacteroidales > Marinilabiliaceae > Marinilabilia. The sequence goes on from NZ_JADQBH010000097.1 coordinate 19,928, forward strand.
TTTCAATCTCTCCTGCTTTCCTTAGAGACAATTTAGCCAGTACAGGCCCAATTAATTCATGGATAACGGTAGCCCCCAGGACAATATTAATGAACTCATCCGAGATTAGTGAGAAGGCGGGGTTATACTTTACCATTAGAGCTAGACCAATAACAATTCCTCCCTGGGGGATTAAACCACCGGCAGTGTATTTTTTTACTTCTTTGGGTGCATTTCCTGCTCCGACCAATACACCTGTAAACTTACCTGAAGCTCTTAAAATAACAAAAAGAAGGATCAGCAGAAAGCTATCACCTAAAACAAAAATATCCAGATGCATACCACTTATGGTGAAGAAAAGAATAAAAACAAGCTGTTCAGTATATCGTTCCAGCAATATGAAGATCAATTTTTGTTTTTCATTAAAATTAACCACTATAAAACCCATAAACATAATAGCAAGCAATTCATCTATATCTAAATAAGAGGAAATGCCAAAACATAACGCCAGAAAACCTATTGTAACTACAATCATCATTCCTTCAGAATTTTCAGAAAGATGCTTTGCCACTATATTAAAGATATAACCAGCAATACCCCCAATCAATATTGCTCCAAGTATTTGTTTCACAACTGATAATGTAACTGCACTGATTTCTATGTCTTGTGAGGAAACAAAAGGTGTGGCAATAGCAATTGCGATACTGAATAAAAATAATCCCAGTGCATCATCAAAAGCTGCCACCCCCATGATAGTGGACATGACATTGCCTTTTGCTTTATATTCATGGGCTACGGCAAGAGTGGCTGTAGGATCTGTTGGTGCAGCAAGGGCGCCCAGCATAAGACTCAATGGAATATAAATAGTTACATAGGTGGCGTTGTCGATTTTTATTAAAAAAGGAGATAAAAGAATAAAGCCAATCATTACAAATAAAAAAGCAAAGCTGGATTCGCCTAACGTAATCTTCAGAATTTGCCTGCCTTGATTTTTGATTTTAGAGATTAATAAAGTGCCCCCTACTGAAAAGGTAATTATACTTAATGACAGATTGGTTACAATTTTTGTACTCTCAACAAACGATTCCGAAACAAAAGGAGCTATCGGAGGACTTAATAATATGCCTGCAATAATATAACCTGAGACTTTTGGCAAGTTTAACTTATTAATAAGCTCACCAAAAATGAAACCTGATATAAGGATTATTCCAATTAATGTAATACCACTCATCATTTTTCTGTTTTAAGCAATTGTTTGAATTTCTGTTTATTTCATTTGCCGGTTCTGATCTAGAGATGAAGGATGTGTTGGTTTTGTTAACAGGATTTTTTAATATTATTATTTATAAATTTCTCAAGTTTCGCAATTTGATAAATAGTTGAAAATTAAGAGAAAAGAATAAAAAACAGCATGGGTGACTGTCTAAGTGATTTGATTTTAACACCTTAGCGAAGTTTGCAGACACAAATACCATGCTGGACTATAAAGATATTAATAAGATTTCTAAATTAAAAAACGGCTTTACTCATAGGTAGCCCGAACTTGATTTTGTTTCCAGTTCTTTGAAATGTTTCACCTTTTCGAACCTCTGAAAAATTGTTTCAGAAGGTAAGATAAAAGGATATGGTTTTGAATGGATCATGACCATGCCTTCTCCTGATGCCATTTCTTGATGCTAAAACGTTAAATGGAAAGCATTCCTTTGTACAGATACAAGGCTATCGTTTATACAAAGGTTGGCTTATAGATAATAAAGAAATTGGAAAATATAATTTTGAAAGTATCATAGAGGAAGGAACTGTAAGTTTGGGTTGATTTATTGTGCAATTAGGATTTAGGTTTTAATGGTTTGTTTGGGGATTTCTTTTCTTGGTTGACCGGTTATGAATTTTATCTCAGGTTCATTTTCGAGAATTATTTCTTTAATTCTCTGTTAAACTTTCAGGCATTTTTGATGTTGAAATAAGACAGATTATGGGGCGCTAATTGGTGGAGCCCCGTAATGGACTTTTTCGGATTGCTGTGCCATATTATTGGGAGAGGAGAGAAATAGTCCTATTTTTGAAAACCGGGAAATAGAATCAATCAAATATATTTTACTTATGAAGACCATCTTATTTTCAATAACATTTTTCACTTTTTTTTCCTTCTTATCCTGTAACCAGGCGAAACAGGATTCAGAACAAGCGAATCAGGCAACTACTTTGCAGGTGCCTGAGGAACAAAATAATCCAGAAATCGCGGACTCTGCAACTGTGGTTGAGGATGAAACAGTGAAACAACCGTCACCGGAACAAAGCAACCCCGAAGTTATGCTGAACCCTCCGCATGGAGAACCCCATCACCGTTGCGATATTCCGGTTGGCGCACCGCTAAATTCAACATCGGCAAATGAGGAAAATGATGCTGAGGTGATGCTGAATCCCCCGCATGGTCAACCCAATCACCGCTGCGACATTCCTGTGGGCGCACCGCTTAATTCAGCGCCAACAAATACCACCCGGCAAACAACCAATCGTCAGGTTCAGACTACTGCTCCCGATTTGGCCAATAACCCCACCGCACCGACAATTGAAAATGCCAGGCGATTGAATTCTACACAATCAGCCAGAACAGCTGCTCCGGCTACAGGAGAAAAACCACGTCTTAATCCCGCTCACGGACAACCCTGGCACCGATGCGATATTGCGGTTGGTAGTCCACTGCCTTAATAAATATGAAACGAACCATAGAAAATATTCCTCTTCGCCGCTTGTTTTTGGGCATGTTGATTATTACTTTCCTGATTTTAACAGGCTGTGCATCAGCCCGCAACTCGGGCCGGCATAAGGCTGTTCCCTGTCCTTGTTCTCAGGGCAGGTGACTTTCAATATTTGCTTCCTCCGATTATTTTCAAATTATTAAACGTATAATTACGTTATATCATTTATTTGACGTAAGTTTGCGTCAAATAAATAATTCCATGGTACTCGCAAAAACAAAATTATTTGATTCCGATTTGCAGGAAGCGGCTCTGCTTCACAAAGCACTCGGACATCCGGCCCGGTTGCAGATATTACTGTATCTGGCAGAAACCAAGGTGTGTATTACCGGCGACATTTCGGAAGAATTGCCGCTTAGCCGTACAACAGTAAATCAGCATCTGACTGAGTTGAAAAAAGCCGGTCTTATTCAGGGACATGTGGATGGAAAGCGTACCAATTATTGTCTGAACCCTGCGAGAATTGCGGTGTTGAAGAAGATAAGTGAATCGTTTTTGAAGGAAATTCAGGTTGACAATTTTCAATGTGGATAGTGCCTGTCCAAAAGGCAGCATATAATGCGTTTCTCTTGCCGCTAAAATACTCATTTTCGACTAGTGAAATCTGTTTTTGGCAGCTATGAAGGTCTTGCAATGCCACTTTATGAAGATAAGTTTGGTTAAATTACAATTTCAATAACTTGATTGGCCGTGAGGGGGAGATTGTCACCTTGATGAAAAAACTCAAAATATAGCATTTAACCTCTAAAAACTAATGATTAACAAAATGAAAATTCTTATTTTATGTACCGGCAATAGTTGCCGCAGTCAAATGGCTCATGGGTTTCTACAATCGTTTGATAAGGAGTTATTTGTTTGTTCAGCAGGAACCGAAGCATCAGGAAAACTCAATCCCAATGCTGTGAAAGCCATGAAGGAAATCGGGATTGATATTAGTCACCATACCTCAGACCCTGTGGATAAGTATCTGGGTGATGAATGGGACTATGTCATTACTGTTTGTGGTGGTGCCAATGAGACTTGTCCTGCTTTTGTGGGAAAGGTGAAGCATCGCCTGCACATGGGCTTTGACGACCCCTCACACGCAACAGGAACCGATGATTTTATCTGGAGCGAATTTATCCGTGTTCGTGACGAGATTAAAGACAGTTTCTATAATTTTTATCAGGAAAATTTAAAAGATAATTAATGAACCGGCATGGGACTTTGTATTCTCAAATTTGCAAAAAAAAGGCCCCTCTATCCCCCAAAGTTTTGCAATGTCTCGTCATTGCGAATCCCGACCATTCGGGAAAGCCATCTCAAACGTTTAAACGGTCACCAATGATTTTTAATTAGACAATTACAAACTTTTAAACAAATGAATACTATCCTTAAACCTAAAGACCAAAATGGCGTCATTGCTCTTCTGAAAGAGAATGATTTGCCCTTTGAAGACCTGAACTTTAAGAAGCATAAATTCCGACTCAAAATGGAATCGGATGAGGTCATTGCTGTGTGTGCCATTGAGGAATATGGAAAATATGGCTTGTTGCGTTCCTTTTCGGTCCGGAAAGATTTGCAGGGTAAAGGAATTGGGAAGTCTTTGTATGAAGAGGTATTGTGTAGTTGCAGAAATGAAGGAATCAATGCTTTATTTCTGATGACTACAACAGCAAGTGGTTTTTTTGAAAAACTCGGATGGTCAGAAATTTGGAGGCAAGCTGTTCCGGGAGATGTCCGGCAATCCGAAGAGTTCAAATCATTGTGTCCTCAAAGTGCTGTTTGTATGATGCTAAGTTTGGGAAATAAGGATGCAGATAAAGCTGTTGAAACTTTCAAGTCCGGACTAAATTGCGCTCAGTCTGTTTTATCAGTATTTGCCGGTAGATTTCAGATTCCCGAACAATTGGCATTAAAGATGACTACCAGTTTGGGTGCAGGAATTGGAAATAAAGGGAGTGTTTGTGGAGCAGTACTGGCAGCTTACATGATTTTAGGATTAAAGTATGGCAGAGAAAAGGTTGATGATTTGCAGGCTAAAGAAAATACAAATTTAAAGATACGACAGTTTGACGAACTTTTTTTAAAACACCATAACTCTGTTTATTGTCGTGGCCTGTTGAAGGGAGATGTGAGTATTGATAAGGAGCGGAATGAAATTGTTGAAAAAGGACTGTTTAAAAAAGCATGTCCCGTTTTTGTTTTTACTGCCAGTGAAATTGTACAAAATTTAATTGAACAGCCATGAATACAGAAAATTTAAAACTAATAGTACAGAAAAAATACGGTGAGATTGCAGAGGGGCAAAAACCGTGTTGTGGAACTGATAGTTGCTGCTCTTCGGTCGATTACACTGTTTTTAATGATGATTATTCCGGTCAGAAGGGGTACAATAAGGATGCGGACCTTGGATTGGGATGTGGCCTTCCGACCGAGTTTGCTCAAATTAAAGAGGGTGATCATGTGTTGGACCTGGGAAGCGGAGCCGGCAACGATTGTTTTGTGGCTTGCACCCAAACAGGAAATAAAGGTAGAGTTACAGGTCTGGATTTTACGGAAGCGATGATTCAAAAGGCCAATGATAACTTGAAGAAAACAGGCTTCCAGAATATTGCATTTGTCCTGGGAGATATTGAGAATATGCCGTTTGCCGATGCTGCTTTCGATGTGGTTATCAGCAATTGTGTGTTGAATCTGGTACCTGACAAACAAAAAGCCTTTTCAGAAATATTCAGAGTTTTGAAGCATGGCGGACACTTTTCCATTTCGGATGTGGTGATTGTTGGTAATCTGCCTCAAGGACTGAAACAAGATGCCGAAATGTATGCCGGTTGTGTATCCGGGGCCATCTGCAAAGATGAATATATTGCCATTGTAAAAGAGCAAGGGTTTTCTCGCATCAAAATCCAGAAGGAGAAAGAGATAGTCTTGTCTGATAAAGTGCTGTTGAATCATATTACCCCGGATGAATTGGACAGGTTTAAGCAATCGGGTAGCGGAATTTTCAGTATTACATTGTATGCTGAGAAGTAATTGCTGCGCAATTATATTTTTGCCCACGAATTATTTTATAGACCCAATGTTTGACAATAAACGGTTACGTCGTATAACAAAAGCTGTATTACAGCTTTAAAATTCGAGTAATTCGGAAAATTCGTGGACAACAAAATGGGATGTCCAAAAAGTCATAAATTTGGTGTTTTTTGTCATTCTGAAAGGAGTGAAGAATCTCTTTTTTTAACAACATAAAAGAAAAAGAATCGCGCAATACAAAAGTTGCAGTGACTTTTTAGAGAGCACCTTCATAAATTTTTTAGGAACCTCTTTCTGGGTCTGGGTCAGTATAATGAAATTGAAATTAAACTTGGCGCCTCCGCGTTAAAACTTCTACACAATGAATACACAAAAAAGAAAAATAGGTTTTTTTGAAAAGTATCTTACTATCTGGGTTGCGCTCGGCATTCTGGGCGGAATAGGAATCGGTCATTTTTCGGGTGATTCCATTGAGGTTATCAGTAGTCTGGAGATAGCAAAGGTAAACATTCCCGTTGCCATTCTTATCTGGTTGATGATTTACCCCATGATGCTGCAGGTTGATTTTTCAAGTATTAAGAAAATCAGGAAACGCCCCAAAGGAGTCGTGCTGACACTGGTTGTTAACTGGCTTATCAAACCCTTTACCATGGCCTTTTTTGCCTGGTTGTTTTTCTCGAATCTTTATCAGGCATGGATAGAGCCTGAAATGGCCGGCGAATACATTGCCGGAGCAATTATTCTTGGAGCAGCCCCATGTACGGCCATGGTGTTTGTTTGGTCTTATCTGACCAATGGCGACCCCAATTACACGTTGGTTCAGGTTTCCATCAACGATCTGATTATTTTGATTGCTTTTGTTCCGATAGTTGGCCTTTTGCTGGGTATTACCGATGTTACTATTCCTTATGATACGCTTGTTGCCAGTGTTTTGATTTTTGTGGTGGTGCCATTGGTGGCAGGAGTTATCACTCAAAAAATACTTTTGAAAAGTCATGGCAAAGAGTGGTTCAAAAATATATTTCTGCCCAAATTAAAGCCGGTCAGTATTGTTGCGCTTCTGGTTACCCTGGTATTGCTTTTTGCCTTTCAGGGGCAGAACATATTGAGTAACCCTTTTATCATTTTATTGGTCGCAATACCATTGGTCATTCAGACCTATTTTATCTTTTTTATTACCTGGTTTGCCGGGAGAAAGATGAAGCTTCCCCATCCGGTATGTTCGCCGGCAGCCATGATTGGTGCCAGCAACTTTTTCGAACTTGCGGTTGCAGTGGCTATTTCGTTGTTTGGGCTGCAATCTCCAGCAGCGCTGGTTACAGTGGTTGGTGTGCTGGTTGAGGTGCCGGTGATGTTATCGCTGGTGGCATTGGCCAATAAATGGAAATATTAGTACCACAGAAGGAGCGGATGGTCTGTTCCAATGCAATAAAAATGTTTCCGGACGGCACAATGTTTTTCCCTGAATGGCTTAACTTATTCAATTAGGCCCCATGTATCAGCCCCCCAGGTAAGCATGAGGGCTGTGAAAAAAGCAATCATAGGTGCCACCACCCACATTATAAAAAACCGGTTAACTTCGGTTTTAAGAAAAATATTTTTGAATCCGAGTTTGGCTACTCCTATTCCGATAATAGCCGCAACATTCAGCTGAACCAGAGATGTTGGTATGCCTTTTACAATAGAAGCAGTCAAAAGCAATGATGCGGAGATAAAAGCAATGATTACAGCCTCCACTCTTCCAAAGAGAACAATCTCTTTCCCCGTGTTCTGAAGAATTTTTTTGCCAAAAATTGAGCTTCCAATTCCAAAACTCGGAGCTACAATGAGGGTGGAGAGGAGCAGTACCTGAAGAAAGTAGGTGTCGCTTATGTTTAATTCGTTAACAGCCATCATGGCAATAGGTCCGGCAGCGTTAGCAACGTTGTTCGTGCCAATGGCGAAAGCCACATACATCGACATGGCGATGATACCTCCTTTAAACATGAAATGGTCGTTAAGCTTTTTGGATATGGTATATCCTTTTTTTCTTATAGGTTTATAGATGTATTTGCCTATTAGAAAGGAAAGCATAAATGCAATTATGGGCATTATAAACCAGGTTGGTAAAACATCGTAAAGAAGTTTGTCTGTATTCAGGGAGTTGAAATATACTGCCGGGGCGATTACCGCCAGCACAGTGGCCTGACTTGTGGATTGGGGAATGCCGAATAAATTTGCAATGAGGAGCGCAAAGGCCACTGATATCAGAATGACTGATACAATGGTAAAAGTCATCATCTCCGGTTGCAAAAGACCCTTACCCAATGTATAAGCGGTGTTTTTGCCACCTATGATTGCCCCCAGGAAGACCATGATGCCAAACAGGCCGGGGATGGCTCTTTGTTTTATCAGGTTGGTTCCATAAGCTGCTGAAAATGACGGAGCGGTACCGCTGCCCCCCATGTTAATGGCCAAAAACATTGCGATGACAAATGGTACGAGGAATGGAATCAGCATAATAATACGTTTTGGGATTACAAACAGCAAATGTGAAAGAAAATCTGAAGGAGAAAAACCGCTAAAAGACGTAAATGGAATTACGTCTTTTAGCGTAAGCATTTAAACTTCGAAGATGTTGTTCCTAATGGCATAAACCACCATCTGGGCGGTGTTGGATGATTGCGTTTTGAGCAGAATGTTTTCGCGGTGTTTGTCAATTGTTCTTTTACTAACGTTGAGTGATTCGCTTATTTCATGATTCGATAGTCCCTTGCAGATATTAAAGAGTACCTCTATTTCCCGTTCAGTGAGTTCGCTGTTTTTCGGGGCACTTTGCTTTTTATTTATGTTTTGGATGATTCCGGAAAGAATCTCCGGTGAAAAATAGTTGTTTCCGGCAGCCACCTCTGTGATTGCTTTTTTTACATCATCAAGCTTTGAATTTTTCAAAAGAAATCCGCTGGCGCCGGCATCGATCATCCCGGAATAATAATTTTCATTTCCGAACATAGAAAGGGCAATGACCTTCCAGCCCGGGGAGTCTTTTAAGCATTTCTCTGTGGTTTCTATGCCATTTATGCCCGAGAGTTCAATGTCCATAAGAACAATTCCCGGCTTCTGACCCCGGCTCATTTCCAAAAAGGCTTCTCCACTTTCTGCTTCCTGAATGTCGGAAACAAAATCCCAACCGGTTAATAAAAAACGTAGACCTTCGCGGAACAATTGATGGTCATCAACTATAAATACTGTCATAACGGTATGTTTATTTTCATATAAAACCCATCGTTTTTTTTGCTGTAAACATTTACTTTTCCATCTAGCGATTTCACCCTTGAGCTAATATTGGCCAGTCCGTTGCCTTTGCGTCTGTTCTCTTTAGGGTCAAAGCCGCAACCGTCATCATTATAGTGAAGTTCCAGTTGCCCGAAATGCTCAAAAATATTAATGGAAATCTTGGATGCTTCGGCATGTTTGAGGGTGTTGTTAATGAGTTCTGAAAGAATCCGATACAGAATGACTTCAGTGTTTTTGGCAAGTCCTTTTGGAACGGAGTATTTTTCAAGTTCAAGTTTGGGTTTCTTAGAAATAGCTATGGAGTTGTAAAAAGAAAAAAGTGCTTTTTTTAGTCCGAAAGCTTCCAGCAAGTGGGGGCTCAGGTTGTTGGATATTTCCCTTACTGCAGTTACAGCATGGTCTATGGATATTTCTGTTCGTTCAATAATCATTTTATTTTTATCACTTATCTCTTTTTTGTTGATTGCCGAAAAGGCCATTTTTATGGATGAAAGAATTGGGCCGAGACCGTCGTGAAGCTCCCTGGCAAACAGGGACCGTTCTTTTTCTTCTGTGTCAATGATGGCTGAGAGTACACGGGCTTCGTTTTGTTTTCTCATTTTATCAATGTCTTCCTGTAGGTTGAAAATCCGCCTGATGTAAAAAGAGGCTACGAACATGAGGAGTGAAATGAGAACTGCGGTCCAGCTGTTGAAATAGTCTATCCGGCCGGGGTCTTTAATTCCTGTGAAATTAAGCAGCTCACTTCCGCGCCTGATGGCCATTAGAAAAAATGCGATGGAAATGGTAATCCATGATACATTGAAACGGGTTTTTTTTATCAGGCCTAATGTTTTAAAAAACGCCCCGAATTGGAGGAGTACTGATAAAAAAAGTGCTACCTGAATTATCATAGGAATATATTGAATTTTTGAGTTTCGAAAATTAAGATTTTTTTCGATTGCATTGAACGCAAATACGGTGATTTTCTTCTTTTTACGTCTTTAGACGTATCTCAATATATGTTTTTAAACGGTTTCAGGGGTGGTTTGAAAGAGTGAATTTTGCATTATGAGAACTTTGATGCAAAGACTCGGAGAAGATGTCCGTCTTAAAGAGGGACTTCATGCCTGCATGAGCTGTGGAATTTGTACTGCTGTATGTCCTGCCGCCGAGTACTTCGAATACGATCCGAGAAGCATTGTTGTGACTGTGCAATCCGGTAATGAGGCCAAAATCCGGAAACTCATCGAAAGCGATACCATTTGGATGTGTGGTCAATGTATGTCCTGTAAACCCAGATGTCCGCGAAACAATTGCCCGGGGTTGATAATTAGTGTCTTGCGCAGGGTGTCGCAAGAGACCGGGGCTTTTGTAAAAAGTCGTCTGGGACGTCAGCAATATCTTATTCTAAAAACCATTGGCACTAACATTCTGGAAACAGGATATTGCGTTTTTCCGGCATCAGTTGTACCTGAAACTCACCCCGAACAAGGGGATGTCTGGCGATGGATATATCAAAACAAGGAAGCTGTCTATGAGCGTGTGGGGGCTAATCTTGACAAGGAAGGGCCCGGGGCTATGAGGAAAATTGACCGTGAGAATTTAAATGAGCTGGAACGCATCTTCGCCGAAAGTGGTGGTAATTCTTTTTTCTCTACCATCGTAAAGTTTAGCCGGGCTTATGCCAAAGAATCAGGTTTTACCGATGCGGATGGAGAGCCTGATATGGAAAAATATACAGATTTCTTACTCAATGAGGACAATGATGAAAAATAGTCAGGTGACAGTAACAAAGGAAATTGCAGATGACAACTATTTTTACTTGCGGAGTTGCATCCGTCAGAATTTTTTTCCCGGAGCAGAGAAGGTTTTTCTCGATATTCTGAAAAATAAACTTGGCAAAAACATCATTGACAATGCCAACCACATATCTTGTACTGGCATAGGTTATCATTCTGATATAGTGCCTTATGAGACTTATCAGGCCATGGTTGCCAGGCAATTTGCCCTTATGACTGAGCAGGGATTGAAAAATGCAGCTGTTTCTTGTATTACGTCCTATGGAGGCTATAATGAAGTGATGAAAACCTGGAAAGAATTTCCGGAAGAGGAGGCCAAAGCCCGAAAAAACCTAAAGAATGCCACCGGACGGCGCTTTGAAATTCCGGAAAACATTTCTCATTCGTGTGATATTATTTACAAGTTCAGACATGATATTGCTGAGCTTGCCCAATACAAATTAATCAATAAACAGACTGGTAAACCGCTCCGAATTGTTGATCATATCGGGTGTCATTATGCAAAGATATTTCCTGAAAAGGGGATTGGAGGGGCTGAACAAAATACTGTTTTGTCGGCCATTGTGGAAGCCTGGGGCGGACAGTCAGTAGATTATCCGGAGCGTCGTCACTGTTGCGGTTTTGGATTCAGGCATTATCTGGTGAAAAACAACAGAAGTTACTCCATCTCTAATTCGAAAAAAAAATTTGAAAGTATGGAGCCTTATTGCCCGGATATGATAATTACCAATTGTCCCGGATGCAATATGTTTCTGGATAAGTGGCAGTATGCCCTGGCCAAAATTGAGGGTAAAACATACAGTGGTGATAAAAACGGAATACCTGTTTTGTCTTATGAGGAACTGGCCGGCCTGGTGCTTGGGTACAATCCCTGGGACATCGGTTTGCAAATGCATCAGGTGGATGTTGAACCATTGCTTAAAAAAATGAGGTTTGATTACAATCCCGATGAAAAATATCTTGATGCCGGAGGTAAGTTTATGGGACAACCTGAGTTTACCGGATGTTTGCCTTAATAGTCAGTGGGTGCCCATAAAGTTTCGTTTGCTGCATTCCGCTTAGTTTATTGACATACATTAATTAATGTTGACTTGTTTTTTTGGTAGCAAAGTATTGTTAATTAATGGTTAGTGTTTCGAAAGTTTTAAATTTCAAGGCTCTGTGATTATCTAACATCTAAAATCTAACCTCTATTGTAATGACGGAAAAAAGAAATATTGCCATTATTGGCGCTGGCATCGCCGGACAGGAAGCTGCATCTGTACTTGCGGGACTTGGCTATAAGGTGACTCTTCTGGAAAAGCAGGAAAGGATGGGGGGGATGCTCAACAAATGGAGTAAACTTTTTCCTGATTTTTCATCGTCACAACAGATTTTGGATACTGTTCAGGTTTCGGCAAACAAAAACCTTAGTGTGATTTGTAATGCTGATATTTCTTCCATAACAAAAGAAAACGGACGGTTTGAGTTATCCGACAATTCCAGTCTGAAAGTCTATGCAGATCTAGTGCTGCTGGCTACCGGTTATAATCTGTTTGATGCAACCCTGAAAGAAGAATACGGATACGGGGTTTTTGAAAATGTAATAACATCAGTCGATTTTGAAAAAGTGCATAAATCGGGCAAGAAGCTGACAACTCTCCTCGGAAAAGAGCCCCGACGGGTGGCAATAATTCATTGTGTGGGCTCAAGAGATGCTAAATCTGGCAATACCTATTGCTCAAAAGTATGTTGCATCACAGGTGTTAAGCAGGCCATTGAAGTTACCAGGATGTGGCCCGATTGTGAAGTATTCAATTTTTATATGGATTTGCGTTTGTACGGTTCAAAATATGACTCACTTTATCTGGAAGCTCAAAAACATCATAAGGTGCAGTTTATTCGGGGACGCTTGTCGGAAATCTCTGAAAGACAGGATAAAGGTTTGCAGCTAAAAGCCGAAGATACGCTTCAGGGAAGACCACTGAGGATGAATGCCGATATAGTAATATTGCTGGTAGGTATGGAGGCCTGTGAACAAAATGCTGACTTGTGCCGGAATAATACTTTGGACCTTGATGAGAATCGGTTTTTCAAATCTAAGAATATTCATTACGCCCGGAATATCAGTACGCAGCCCGGTATTTTTATGGCCGGAAGTTGCATCTGTCCCATGTCGGTGAATGAAACCCTCGAAAGTTCCAGGTCGGCAGCATTTTTAGTCGATAAATCATTTAGAAGCGTTCAGGTTGAGGAATAGTTCGTTAAACTTTGGTAATAGCCTGAGATATAATTGCTTAAAGCTTGTGAGTTGTTTGTGGTAATAAGCAGAATGTCAGCGGCATACGATTTAGCTTAAATTTTATATCTAAAAATCTATCGGTCTATTATGAGTCAATTTGATTTTTTAAAGCCAAAATCACGACAAATTGAATTCGAACAATTCGATGATCGGATTTTGACTTTTGTGCTCGAAAGAGAACGGTCTTTTCTGACATGTATTTCTTGTGGTGGTTGTACTGCCACTTGCAGTGCCGGTAACCTGACGAGTTTTAATATACGGAAAATAGGCCTCTCGCTCCGGCGTGGCAGTATAAACGACCTATCGGACGAAATTCAGAAATGTATGTTTTGCGGAAAGTGCACGCTTGTTTGTCCGCGCGATATCAATATCCGCAATGTTGTGCTGTTGATTAAAAAACGAATTGCTCAACTTGAATCAGAAAAAACATTATAGAACCAATGGAAAATATTATCAGCATACCGTTTCTTGTTGGGATGGCTTACCTTTTCATTGTGTTGATTTTCAGATGTATTAAATGGATTGCCGGTCTTTCTAAATTTGATAAGATTCGCCTTCTTAAGTCGATTACAGGCAGGCGCTTGTTTCAGTCGATAAAAGAGACTTTTATGGAAGCTTTGCTCCATAGAAAGATATTTCGCAAAAATCCGGTTTTGGGCTATATGCACATGAGTCTGGCCTTTGGTTGGTTTCTCCTTATTGTGGTGGGGCATTTGGAAACCATGATGGCAGAGCATTCTATGTTTGTTCCCTTTCATAAGGCTGTGTTTTTTAGGTATTACGAAAGTTCTGGTGATTTTTACCTTTCAGGTTTTTTTGCTTTTTTTATGGATTTGCTGTTGCTTTTTGTGTTGTCGGGGTTAATGTTTGCAATAGTTAAGCGCTTCAGAAAAAAATTGTTTGGACTTAGGCGAACCACTCGTCTTAAATCGGGGGATAAGATTGCATTGACGTCCCTGTGGTTGATATTTCCCTTGCGTCTTTTGGCAGAGAGCACATCAGCCGCTGTTTATCACAATGGTGGATTTTTGACCTCAGGGGTGGGGTTTGTGATTGACTTTATCGGAAATCCTGCAATTCTGTATTACCCATTATGGGTGGCCTATTCTCTATCGCTTGGCTTCTTTTTTGCAGCCCTGCCCAACAGCCGTTATATGCACATCCCCACCGAAGTAGTGTTCATTTTTATGCGTAATGCCGGCATCCGATTGAAGAAGCAAAACGATTCTTATACTGATGTGCAGGTGTTTTCCTGTTCGCGGTGTGGTATTTGTCTGGACAAATGTCAACTTTCAGTGGCCGGTATTGATGATTCGCAGTCGGTTTATTTGTTAAAAAACATCCGGAATAAAAACCTGAGCGACGAGAAACTATTTAACTGCCAGATGTGTGGGAGATGTCAAATAGATTGCCCGGTGGGAATTGAAACGATTGAATTGAGAACCGTTCAGCGCATTGAATCTACTCGTGATTACAATTCCTCGTACGATTATCTGATTCAGGAAATCGCCACGAAGGCTGATGTGGTGTATTTTGCGGGTTGTATGACTCACCTCACACCCCGGGTTATTTCCTCCATGAAAAAGATATTCGCCACAGTAGGAGAAGGTGTCTGGTTTATGGATGAAGTAAAAGCGCCTTGTTGCGGACGACCCCTCATGCTCGCCGGACAATATGAAGCTGCCAGGAAGTTAATAGAAAACAACAGCAGGATGATTCTGGACTCAGGTGCTCATACTTTGGTGGTTTCATGCCCTATTTGTTATAAAGTATTTAAGGAGGATTATAAGTTGCCGGATGTGGAAGTTGTTTTTCATGCGCAATACATTGACGCATTGATTGCTTCCGGGAGACTGATGGTCGATGCTATTGGTTTAAGGATGGTTTATCACGACCCTTGCGAGTTGGGCCGCGGAATGGGAATGTACGAAGCACCGCGGCGACTGTTGGGGCGAATGGGTGAAGTAGTGCACATGAAAGATGAAAAGGAGTATGCTTACTGTTGCGGGGGTAGTTTGGGAAATATTAAAATCACCGAAGACGAGAGAAAATTATTGCGCAATCAGGCGCTGGTAGCCTATGAAAGTTATTCACCTGATGTGCTTGTTACCGCTTGCCCCAAGTGTAAAAAGACTTTTGCCGCGGGACGAAAAATGAAGGTGTTGGATGTTGTTGAAGTGGTTGCCGGTGCTATCCTTGCGGAGAAACCCCAAAAAGTGGAAAATCCTTTGGCAGAACAAGATGTTGATGCTCTTGCATTTGCTCCTGATATGACTTGTAATTTATAAAATGCCATTTGCCTTGTTTTTATTACTTTTGTGTTTTCCTTTAACTGCAATTACAATGATAAAAGCAATGCTCATTGCCGGCCTTGGTGGCTTTATTGGTACTGTTTTCCGTTTCCTGACTTCACGATATGTTCAGATTTCTTTTGCTTCCACTTTTCCGTGGGGCACTTTCCTGGTCAATATTATTGGAAGTTTGCTGATTGGGGTATTCTTTGGCTTTTCGGAAAGAGGGCAAATGATGTCGCCCGAATGGCGTCTTTTTCTGACCGTTGGACTTTGTGGTGGTTTTACTACTTTCTCTTCATTTTCAAATGATGCATTGTTACTTCTGGAAAACCGGGAGTTGTTCCGGTTTGCAGCTTATTCCGGTCTCAGTTTTTTTCTTGGTATTCTATCCGTGTTTTTAGGTCGTGCAATCATAAAAATTGTCTGAAATGGAAAAAAACAGAAAAGTATCTGTCCTTCGGATTTACATCAGTTCAACTGATAAAGAGGGGCATCAGCCGTTATACGAATCCATCGTTTTCAAGGCCCGGGAAGCCGGCTTGGCAGGGGCAACCGTTACCAAAGGAGTTTTGGGGTTTGGCACCAGTTCAGTAATTAATTCTTATAAGTTTTGGGAGGTTATGGAGAAAGTGCCTGTGGTTGTGGAGATTATCGATGAGTATAAGCGGATAGAGGGTTTTTATGCATCAATCTCATCAATGCTTGAAGATATGCCATACGGTTGCCTGGTGACATGTGATACAACCAACTTATTGCTTAAAAAGTCAGGCAAAGCCTCGAAGGGATAATAGGAGCCAGAAACCTCCTGGATTTTGAAATATTTATTTACACAACTGGCAGGAAAAAAAAAATTTTAAAGATAGATTGCTTCGTTTCACACTCACATCCCAATTCACAAATGTGAGGGCCATTGCCAATCCCGACCATTCGGGAAAGCAATCACTTATTTTTTTAGTGTTGCAATAATTCACTAACACTGGACTAATTCCGGTTCAAAAATCTCCAGCGTCCGGATTCTGACCAAATTACCTCTTCTTGAAACTGTATGTTTTTTACTTTTTATTTGTTTGACTTGAACTTTTTGATTTGATAGAAATTGTTGAAATAGAGTTGTTTAAAGTGTTTTTAGGTCGATTGATGACAACTCATTTTCTTCAGATTAACTACTTTTTTGGGTAGCGGCAGCTATCTTGACATTTTTCCTTTTAACTTGCCACCACACAAACAAAAACCAATATGAAAACAATTAAGCTAGTACTACTGCTGACATTGTTTGCCTTTGCTGCAAACGGTCAGGAAATGAAAGGTGTCTATCTTGACGACACAAAGCCTGTTGAAGAGCGTGTTGAAGATGCGATTTCGCAAATGACGCTGGATGATAAAATTGCCATTATTCATGCGCAGTCCAAATTTAGCTCTCCTGGAGTGCCGCGCTTGGGTATTCCGGAACTTTGGATGACAGACGGACCTCATGGCATTCGTACGGAGGTGCTTTGGGACGAATGGGAACAAGCCGGATGGACCAATGACTCTGTTATTGCTTTTCCGGCACTTACCTGCCTGGCATCTACCTGGAATGAAGATTTGTCTCTGCTTTACGGGCAATCCATCGGAGAAGAAGCCCGTTTCAGAGAGAAAGATGTTTTGCTGGGCCCCGGCGTCAACATTTATCGGTCTCCTTTGAACGGCCGCAACTTTGAGTATATGGGCGAAGACCCGTATCTGGCCTCAACAATGGTGGTGCCTTACATCAAAGGAGTACAGGAAAACGGAGTGGCTGCCTGTGTGAAACATTACGCCCTGAATAATCAGGAAACCGATCGCCATACCATTAATGTAAATGTGGATGACCGCGCTTTGTACGAAATTTACCTTCCCGCTTTTAAGGCTGCTGTTCAGGAAGGTAATGCATGGGCTATTATGGGCTCCTACAACCGCTACCAAAATCAACAGGGGTGTCATAACGAACGCCTTCTGGTTGAAATTCTGCGGAATGAATGGGGATTTGATGGTGCAGTAGTGTCCGATTGGGGCGGTGTTCATAATACAATGGAAGCCATCAAAAACGGTCTCGACCTGGAATTTGGTACCTGGACTGACGGACTGACCATGGGAGCTACCAATACATACGATAGTTATCACCTGGCCAATCCTTATCGAAAATTAATCAAAAGCGGGGAGGTGGGTACTGAGGAACTTGACCAGAAAGTGCGTAATGTTTTGCGGCTTAATTTTCGAACTGCAATGAATCGCAATAAGCCCTGGGGTTCGTTGGGGAGTCCTGAGCACTCTCGTGCTGCACGCAAAATTGCTGAAGAAGGCATTGTGTTGCTGAAAAACGAGAACGATGTTCTTCCTATCGATATAGATAAGGCTGAAAAGATTGCAGTTATTGGCGAAAATGCCATTAAAATGATGACTGTTGGCGGTGGTAGTTCATCGCTTAAAGCATTATATGAAATCTCACCACTCGATGGACTTAGGGAAAGAGTGGGAACTCAGGCTGAGGTAGTTTATGCCCGTGGATATGTTGGAGACGCCACCGGAAGCTATAACGGGGTGGTTACGGGTCAGGATTTGACTGAAGTTCGGTCGGCAGATGAGTTGATGAAAGAGGCCTTAGAGGTTGCTGAAGATGCAGATTATGTGATATTTGTTGGGGGCCTGAATAAAAGTCAGCACCAGGATAGTGAAGGGGCTGACCGGTTGAGCATGGATCTGCCTTACAATCAGGATAAACTCATCCGCAAACTCGCCGGAATTAATACAAACCTTGTGGTGGTGAATATTTCCGGAAATGCAGTAGCTATGCCCTGGGTGGATGAAGTCCCGGCCATTGTCCAAGGATGGTACCTGGGCTCCGAAACCGGAACAGCATTGGCTTCAGTGTTGGTTGGTGATGCCAATCCTTCTGGAAAACTGCCTTTTTCTTTTCCAGTGAAACTAAACGATAACTCGGCCCATTCAGTTGGCGGATTTCCAGGAGAGGACGGTCAGGTGCATTACACAGAGGGAATCTTTGTGGGTTACAGATGGCACGAAAGAGAAAACATAGAGCCTCTCTTTAGTTTTGGTCATGGTCTCAGCTATACCACTTTTAAGTATGGAAAAGTGACGGCCAACAAAACGGAGTTGAATCCTGATGGTAAAATTACATTTTCTGTAGAGGTGAAAAACACCGGAAAACGTGAAGGTTCTGAAATCGTGCAGTTATATATTCATGATATGCAGGCATCTGTTGCCAGGCCGGTTAAAGAGCTGAAAGGTTTTAAAAAGGTATCGCTGCAACCAGGAGAAACAAAAACTGTTACTTTCACCATCGATAAAACGGCACTGAGCTTTTTCGATGCAGAGAAACATGTATGGGTAGCAGAACCAGGCGATTTTGAGGCTGTTATTGGTGCTTCTTCTGCTGATGTGAAAAGCAAAATAAGGTTTTCTTTAAAATAGATTTGTTATGTCAATAGTTGGTTGTTTTTAGCATTTATGGGTCAGCCCTTTAACACTGAATGTTTGTCCGTGTTAAAGGTCCGGAGTTTAATTTTATCAGACTTATCTAACTGTTGGCTGCTGAAAATCTAACGATCTATTGTGTATATTTACGCGCACAAAACTAAATAACTAATAAAACCATGAAACGAATTTTTATTTTATTATTTGCTGTTATGATTTTGCAGGCATGCACTACTTCTGCTCAAAAGAGTGTGGAGCCTGCGATTGCTGAAAATGCAGAGATTGAGAAGAAAGTAGAGGCTTTGCTAAGCGAAATGACCCTCGAAGAAAAAATTGGTCAAATGACCCAATTGACCATTGATGTGTTGGGCGTTCCCGGCTCAGCTTATCAGGGAGATTTTCAGGTTAGCGAGGCCATGTTGGATACCGTGATTGGAATTTACAAGGTCGGGTCTATTCTTAATACTCCCGGAACCACCGCTCAAACCCGGGAAAAGTGGCATGAGATTATCAGTAAAATTCAGGAAAAATCAATTGAAGTGATGGGGATTCCTACCCTCTACGGGCTGGACCAAATTCATGGATCTACTTATATTCTGGATGGAACAATGTTTCCACAGACCTTGAATATGGGAGCTACTTTTAATCGCTCTTTGGTTCGCAGAGGTGGAGAAATAACAGCTTACGAAACTAAAGCCGGTAGTGTGCCCTGGACTTTTGCGCCAACAGTTGACCTGGGACGCGATGCCCGCTGGCCACGTATGTGGGAGAATTTTGGTGAAGATGCCTATGTTAATGCCGAAATGGCTCACGAGGCCGTTATTGGTCATCAGGGTGAAAACCCTAATGAAATCGGTAAGGAGCATATTGCTGTTTG